>NZ_JBAWSY010000010.1:0-123133 GCF_037104765.1 Psychrobacillus mangrovi
TCCCATACCGAACACGGAAGTTAAGCTCTTCAGCGCCGATGGTAGTTGGGGGTCTCCCCCTGTGAGAGTAGGACGTCGCTGGGCACCAAGAAGTCGTTACCGAGTAATCGGTGGCGGCTTTTTTTGTTCAAGAAAAACAGGTCGAAGGCAAATCGATAAGTTGGTATATATGTATGCGAGAAAGTAGAGGAGCAAAGTTCGAGGAAGCAAGGAAGAGAGACTCACAGCGTATGATATAACGCGAGATATTTTTGATTCTATTTAAGATAGACTGTGGGATCTCAGATGAAGTATACTCTTCCTGTGAGAAATGGTTGCTCTCTCGGTAGAGTTGGTTGCTTTCTATTTTGTTAAGTCGCTTATACAATGATTTTGGTTGCTCTCACAGGAGAACTAGTCTCCCTTATCCATAATTTTACTGAAAAAACGAGTTTATTTTTAGAATGGTCTCGGTATCATCTAAAATGGACTCGAATTAAGAAAATTTGGTCTCTATTCTGACTAAATTGGTCTTGGTTTGTGTAAAATTAGTCTCGATCTGCCAGTAACTGTATTCTCTTAACCCGGTTTAACCTATACCAGCAAATCATAAATAACAAATCTCCTCATCTCACTAAAATAATATGTACCAAATTTATTTGTTAGAAAATAATTTATTGTACGTTAAAAAATTGTGATAAAGTTATTAAATATAGACTTGAAATTTCAAAAAGTATTGTTATAATTATATTTGTACTTTAAAAATCATGACGTTCCGAAGTAGCTCAGTGGTAGAGCAATCGGCTGTTAACCGATCGGTCGTAGGTTCGAGTCCTACCTTCGGAGCCATTTTTTTGTCTATGCTTCCATAGCTCAGTAGGTAGAGTGCTTCCATGGTAAGGAAGAGGTCAGCGGTTCGAATCCGCTTGGAAGCTTACACGTGGAGTAGACTTTTATGAACTACTTGTCTTAGAAGTACAAATATGTTACTATTATTCTTGTCCAGTTTTGACTGAAAGAACGACAATAGTTGACGCAGAGATGCGCTGCTTATTGTGATATTATAACCCAGGAGGATTAGCTCAGCTGGGAGAGCATCTGCCTTACAAGCAGAGGGTCGGCGGTTCGAGCCCGTCATCCTCCACCATTTAATTTTTCATATAGCTTTGGAGGGGTAGCGAAGTGGCTAAACGCGGCGGACTGTAAATCCGCTCCTTAGGGTTCGGCGGTTCGAATCCGTCCCCCTCCACCAGTTTATTGGGGTATAGCCAAGCGGTAAGGCAACGGATTTTGATTCCGTCATGCCCTGGTTCGAATCCAGGTACCCCAGCCAACACTGTTTTGTTTTATCTACGGGGCCTTAGCTCAGCTGGGAGAGCGCCTGCCTTGCACGCAGGAGGTCAGCGGTTCGATCCCGCTAGGCTCCATCATAAAGAAAAAGGTATTCCATTCATATGGAATACTTTTTTTATGTTCCACTAATCTTTCCAAATTCGGTGGATCGTATATTCATCATTGGCGAATTGCAGTAGGAATACATCTGGATTGCTTAAACTCTTCCATTGCTCGAAGCCAAAATCATCTTGGTAGTGCTTCAATAGTAAGGACATAATATTTCCATGTGTCACTATAATCGTATTTTCTATATCACTCACTAAAACTTCCTCTATTACATTCACTATTCTTGCTTGTGCTTCGCTACTTGCTTCGCCGCCTTCTAATTTTAAGTTCATATCGTAAAATGTTTCTTTTAACTTATAAAGCCAATCTGGCAGATAATTTGCGCTTAATATTCGCTCTGACAAACGTTTATCCGCCTGTATTTCTAATTCCCTAACCTTGGCAAACGGTTCAATTGATTGTCGAGCTCTTAAATACGGGCTTGAAATAATTTGGTCGACAGTAATGTTATTCAAGAAGCTAGATAGTTCTATCGCTTGATTATACCCTTTTTCAGTTAGGGGTGCATCTGCTTCCTGTCCTTCCGCTTGGCAATGTCTAATCAAAAATATATTTTTTTTCATTTATTCACCTCGTAAAATTAATTATCCAAAATAGTAATTAGATATTTTTTCTATAAATTCCTGCTCGAGACCTCCTCTATTTTTTAGTAATAAATATGTTTTTACTTTTGGAAGAGGAAATAAATCGAAAGGTACATTCATAACACGTCCTTCGATTAACTCTCTTTTAATAATGGATTGTGGAAGAAATGAAATACCGAGTCCTTCTTGAATAAAGCGTTTTACTATATGGGCTTGGGTTACTCTCATTGTACGCATGTTAATTACTTGCTTACGTAGTTGTAATAGAAGAGTATCCCAATAAACCGGATGGTGATGAGTGAATAAGTAATTGCGAGATAAGTATTCATATGGGTTCACGATGGGTCCTGATTCCTCGTCATATCCATCGGAAGGAACGACGAATAAAATAGGATCTTCAAAGAGCTCGACAGATTGTATTTCTTTCCTTGTTGCATCTAATGCAGAAATACCGATATGAACATCTCCTTGCCATACTAGTTCTTCAATTGTACTTGATTCTTCTACTCTTATAGATACTTCTAAGTTTGGATGTTTGTCCATAAAGGAGCGTAATATGTAAGGTAAGATAGTTTCAGCCATTAGAGGAGAAATGGCAATATTCCACTTATGGGTATATCCTTCTGAAAAAGCATGTAATCGATGCACACTTTTCTCCAAACTTTTTGTGAGCAGGACTGCTTCTTGATAAAACATTTTCCCAGCATCGGAAAGGCTTACGCGCTTGTTCATTCGATCAAATAGAGGGATCCCTAAATATTCCTCTAATAATTTTATATGAACCGTTACGCCTGGCTGAGAAATTAGTAAGATTTCGGATGCTTTTCTAAAATTGCATGTTTCAGCTGCTACAACAAAAGTCTTCAACCATTGATATTCCACTAGAAACTCTCCTTTTAATTAATAATCATAATTAACTTTATTCAAATTATTTAATTTTCATAATTATATTACTTTATTATACTAAAAGAAAAGGAAGGGGTATGAATATGTTTCAAAAAGGATTAAAAGGTGTAGTAGCGGTGCATACAAAAGTTGGTTTGGTCGATGGTGATAATGGAATACTGAGATACCGCGGTGTGGATGTGAAAGAATTGGTACTGGATTATTCATTTGAAGAAGTTGCCTACTTTTTACTATATAACAATTTACCTTCAGAAAATGAACTACAGCTCTTTACTAATAAACTCATAAAAGGAAGAACACTGCCGGAATATGTCCAAACAATCATTGATACTCTACCATCAACGGCTTCCATTATGGATGCCATGAGAACAGCAATATCTGCATTTGGTACAACCGGATTTTTAGAAAAAGACACAATGGAGCAAGCAATTCACTTAACAGGAGCTCTGCCAGTAATAATTGCAAGGCACTACCGAAATCAACAGGAACTTCCAATAATTGAGCAGAACAGTGATTTTTCGCATACAGAAAATTATTTATGGATGCTTCAAGGGACTTCTCCATCCTTAGCACAGGTAGAAGCACTGGAAACTTATTTAAAGCTAACGATGGAGCATGGATTAAATGCGTCTACCTTTGCAGCGAGAGTGACTATCTCGACAGAATCTGATTTACCTGCAGCGCTCACCTCTGCCATTGGTACAATGAAAGGCCCTTTGCATGGAGGAGCCCCTGCAGAAGTTTTAAATTTGCTTGAGGAAATAAAAGAGGAATCCAGAATACGAGTAGTTATCGAAGAAAAGCTAAAAAAGGGAGAAAAAGTCATGGGGTTTGGACATCGTATTTATAAAACCGAGGATCCTCGATCTATTTTGCTAAGGGAAGCGTGTGTCCGTTTACAAGGCTCTGATCCATGGCTAGATTTGGCGACAATGGCCGAAAAAGAGATTACTTCACTTTTAGAAAAATACAAGCCAGGGAGAAACCTGTATACGAATGTAGAATTTTATGCAGCAGCCATTATGCGTTCAATCGACATGCCTTCGGTTTTATTTACTCCAACTTTTAGCATGGCACGTATGGTAGGTTGGAGTGCTCATGTCATAGAACAGGTGGAGGATGCATCTATCTTTCGACCACAATCTCTGTATGTAGGAGATATATCGGAAAAATAATTCTTTTCAACACCTCACTTTTTCTATTATGATAAAAGAAAAGTGAGGTGTTGGATTTGGCAGAAGTAATTGTATTTGGAGATGTGACATTACGTCCATTAGAACAAAGTGATATACAACATTTATGGGAGTTATATAACCCCAAAATCTTTGAATTTATGTTGAATAAAGTAGAAAACTATGAACAGCTAGAGCGCTGGCTACAAGTAGGAATCCAACAAATGAACATTGCCAAAACCGCGCTTGCATTTGTGGTACAACAAACAGACACAAAAGAAATTATAGGAACGACACGTATATATGGAATTGATCCAATAAATCATGCATGTGAAATTGGTTCAACTTTCTACGGTCAAAATTTTCAACGTACACATGTTAATACGACATGCAAATATCTATTATTAAAACATTGCTTTGAAAATCTTGGAATGATTCGAGTTCAATTTAAAACGGATGAATTAAATGTGAAGTCTCAACGTGCTATAGAACGAATAGGTGGAGTGAAAGAAGGCGTTTTACGTAATGAGCGCTTACGTTCTAATGGAACTGTAAGAAATGCGGTTGTCTACTCAATCATCGATAGTGAATGGGAAGAAGTAAAAAAACATCTTGTTCAGCTTATGAATAAATATTCGTGATTTTGCTTGGTTGAGCCAACACCCCTTTAGGATTTACAATAGGTGTATAAAAAGCAGGGGGTATAAATTCATGAATAAATTAAATATATCTATTGTAGGTGTACCGATGGATCTTGGCCAAAATAGACGAGGTGTCGATATGGGACCGAGCGCTATTCGTTACGCAGGAGCGATTGAACGATTAAAAGCACTAGGCCATACGGTAAATGATAAAGGCGATATAGTAATAGGAAGAAAAGAAATATCAAAAAATACAAAGCTACGTAACTTAGAAGAGGTAGTTGAGGGGAATACAAAGCTTGCAAATGAAGTGAAGGAAATTCTTGCAGAAGGGGATTATCCTTTAGTTCTTGGTGGGGATCATAGCATTGCCATTGGAACTATAGCAGGTTTAGCAGATAAATATAAAAATCTTGGAGTAATTTGGTACGATGCACATGCAGATTTAAATACCGAAGAAACTTCTCCGTCAGGAAATATACACGGGATGCCATTAGCTGTAAGCCTTGGGTTAGGACATACTGACTTAGTGAAAATTCGCTCTTACACTCCTAAGCTAAAACCTGAAAACGTAGTAATTATTGGTGCACGCTCCGTCGATCCTGGTGAACGAGAATTGATTAAAGAAAAAGGCATTAAAGTTTTCTCTATGCATGAAATAGACAAGCTTGGAATGACGAAAGTGATGGAACAAACCATAGAGTATTTCCAAAAGCGAGAAGTGGATGGTGTTCATCTATCGCTAGACCTAGATGGAATAGACCCAATATACACGCCAGGTGTTGGTACTCCAGTTCCTGGGGGAATTACTTATCGTGAAAGTCATTTAGCTATGGAGATGCTTTATTCATCAAACTTAATTACTTCAGCTGAGTTTGTAGAAGTAAATCCCATTCTTGATGAGAAAAATAAAACTGCAGACGTTGCGGTTGCCCTTATGGGATCATTGTTTGGAGAAAGTCTTTTATAGAGTTGAAAAGCAGACATTTAGGTGTCTGCTTTTCTTTTTTTAAAATAAACCCACAATTGGAAGATTTTTTGATAAAATTAAAATAAAGAAAAAATAAATGAAACCTGTTACTACCTTTAATCGTATAGGTAAGACAGCCGCATGGAGCGGAGGGGAATCACGATGGATGCGTTGGTGAATAAGCGAATAAAACAAGTGTTAAAAGGTGACAAAGACGCATTCGCGGAGATTGTTGACCTGTATCAGAGTAAACTCTTTCAAGTTTGTTATCGTATGTTAGGGAATCGTCATGAAGCTGAAGATATTGCACAAGAAGCTTTTGTAAGAGCCTATATTAACATTCACACATTTGATCAAAAAAGAAAATTTTCCACTTGGCTGTATAGGATTGCTACTAATTTATGTATTGATCGTATTCGTAAAAAAAAGCCAGATTATCATTTAGATGCAGAAGTTGCAGGTACAGAAGGACTTAATATGTATTCACAAATTGCGGCATCAGAAGAACTTCCAGAAGAAGAATTGATGAAGCTCGAGTTGCAGGATCGAATACAATATGAAATAAGTCGATTGCCAGATAAATATCGATCAGCAATCGTGCTGAAATATATGGAAGAATTATCTTTACAAGAAATAAGTGAAATATTAGAATTACCACTTGGGACAGTTAAAACAAGAATTCATAGAGGTCGAGAAGCACTTAGAAAACAGCTAAGTAAACAGCCTAATTTTTAATAGGAGGGAAACACGATGAATGCATGTCCAGAGCGAATTGTTCACTTTATGCATGAATATTTAGATGGTGAAATTAGCCGTGAACATGAGCTTGAACTGAAATCTCATTTGCAGTCATGCGTGGATTGTCAGGCTCATATGCATGAGCTAAGCGATGTTGTAGCGTTCGTAAAGGGAGCTGCTCGTGTAGAGGCACCAACTAATTTTACCAATGCAGTTATGGCAAAACTTCCAAAAGAAAAATCTCATGCTGGTGTTAGTAGATGGTTGAGACAACATCCCATTCTTACTGCAGCAGCATTGTTCTGCTTATTTATGAGTAGTGCACTATTTACTAACTTCAATGAGGAGCAGCAGTTCTCTTTTACCAAGCAAGAAAATGTGGTTGTAGAAGGAGAAACAATTGTAATTCCTAAAGGACAAGTCGTGAAAGGTGATCTTGTTGTGAAAAATGGAGATGTTCAAATTGACGGTGAACTGGATGGAAACTTAACCATTATTAACGGTTCTAAATATATGGCATCTACAGCAAATATCACAGGGAAAACTGAGGAAATAAATGAAGTGTTTGATTGGCTTTGGTTTCATATAAAAGATGCGGGTAAGCAGGTAGTATCATTTTTTGAAAAGGAAGAAACTAAATAATTTTTAATGACGTTTCCAATTGAAGTCTACCTTATTTTAGGTAGGCACAAATTGAAGACATTTTATTGGAATGGAGAAGCGTCCGCTCGAATCCTGCGGGATCCTATATAAAATAAATAACTGTAGACTACTCGTTTTTTGAGTTTTTCTACAATCTGAGTCTACCTTAATTTTGGTAGACTTTTTTGCTTCATAAAGGCGGAATGTTCATTATCATGTTATACTTACAGAGTATGGATTTGTTATGAAGAGTGGGGGATGCCACATGTCGTTTATGGAGCAATTTACGGATTTAATGCCAGTAAACGTTATTGTAAACATTTTAGATGTATTATTCGTTTGGTTCGTTATATATAAAATAATAACTTTGATAAAAGGAACGAAAGCAGTTCAATTATTAAAAGGAATTTTTGTCATTATTATCGCTCGTGTCGTAACAGACTTTTTAGGCATGGATACGCTAGGTTGGTTGCTTGAAAATGTAATTAGTATTGGATTTTTTGCTATTATTGTTATTTTCCAGCCAGAAATTAGAAGAGCGTTGGAGCAAATTGGTAGAGGTAAACTGTTTGCAAGAAGCTCTCTGCAAGAAGAAGAGGAGCAAAGTCGTCTTATTACTGCGATGACCAAGTCAGTTAGTTATATGGCAAAGCGTCGAATTGGAGCTTTAATATCTATTGAAAGAGAAACTGGTTTATCAGACTACATTGAGACTGGTATCCCATTAAATGCGAACATCACTTCCGAGTTATTGATTAATATTTTCATTCCTAATACCCCGTTGCATGATGGAGCAGTAATCGTGCAAAAAAACAAAATAGCTTCTGCCGCTTGTTATTTACCATTATCTGAAAGTCCATTTATATCGAAGGAGCTTGGAACAAGACACCGTGCTGCTATCGGCTTAAGTGAAGTAACAGATGCGATAACGATTGTTGTTTCAGAAGAAACAGGAGCAGTAAGTTTGACATCGAATGGTGATCTCCATAGAAATTTATCCGTGGAAGAATTCGAAGCACATTTGAAGAGACTTTGGTTTGGACCAACGGAGGAATCAGTAACTTCTTCTAAATGGTTGTGGAGGGGGAAACAAAATGGATAGAATGATGGATAGTCCATGGTTCTTACGAATAATAGCATTAACTTTAGCCGTTCTGTTATTTGTTTCCGTTAAAACAGGGGAGGGTACAAGTTCGAGCACAAGTGGAACCCAAATAGATGTACTTCGAGACGTACCAGTTGAAGTATATTATGATGATGAAAACTCAGTCGTAACTGGAGTTCCAGAAACAGTTACAGTAAATATAGAAGGTCCGACACAAGTAGTATTATCCGCTAAAATGATGAAGGACTATAAATTGTTTATTGATTTACGGAAGTTAACCTATGGAGAGCACAGAGTGGCTATTTCAAGTGAAAATTTTTCAGATAAATTAAAGGTTCGAATAGATCCTGTTTATGTAGATGTAAATATTGAAGAGAAAATATCTAAGGAATTCAGAGTAGACCCGGAAATGAATGAAGGGTTGTTAGCAGAAAATTACATCGTTAAGTCCTATGAGGTTGAACCAAAAATGGTTACAATTACTGGTGCAAAAAGTATCATAAATAGCATAGGCTATGTAAAAGCAACTATTGTTGGAGATCCAGGAATTACAAAATCCTTTGATAAAGAAGCAAGTGTTAGAGTTCTGGATCGTGATTTAAACAAACTAGATGTGATAGTAGATCCTAAACAGGTACAAGTAAAAGTAAATATAGAAGAACATAGCAAGGAAGTCCCGATTGTATTAAGGCAAAAGGGTTCTCCGAAGCAAGATGTGACGATTAACGGGTTAACTACTAATGTCGAAACTATTCGGCTGTTTGGTCCACGCAATATACTGGATAGATTTAATCAGTTGACTGTCGATGTTGATATAAGTAAACTTGAAAAATCTGGTGATCTTGACGTGAAGTTAGCGATACCAGACGGGGTTACAAGGATGTCACTCGACAAAATCAAGGTTACTGCAGATGTGACACCTGCTCCAGTAACAGAACCGCCAGCAGAATCACCACCAGCAGAAGAGGAAACAAAAGAAGAATCTGTTCCTACTGACAGTGAAAAATCTTTTGAGCAAGTGGCAGTAGAAGTTAGAGGACTCTCCGATGAACTAGCGAGTGATTTTAAAACTCCGACAAACGGTTTAGTTACTGTGACAGCAAAAGGAACACGGGAAGAATTAGATAAAATAAATAAGAGCAATATTGCACTTTATGTAGAAGCACAAAATGCAAAAGTAGGGGAGAATACTTTTCCGATAAAAATGGATGCCCCTACAGATGTTCAATGGGAAATGTCTGCGTCTGAGGTAAAGATAACAGTTAAAGAAGCTTAATACGCAGGACAACAGGTTTTTAAGGAGAGAAGATTAATGGGAAAATACTTTGGAACAGATGGTGTGAGAGGAGTAGCAAACTCAGAACTAACACCGGAACTTGCTTTTAAATTAGGCCGCTTTGGTGGATATGTACTAACAAAAGGAGCAGAAAATCGTGCGAAGGTTTTAATTGGGCGTGATACTCGCGTATCTGGTCATATGTTAGAAGGTGCTCTTGTGGCTGGACTTCTTTCTGTTGGAGTAGAAGTAATGCGTCTCGGTGTAATAAGTACACCAGGGGTTGCTTACTTAACACGAGTAATGAGTGCTGATGCAGGAGTAATGATTTCAGCATCTCACAACCCGGTTGCAGATAATGGTATTAAATTTTTTGGTTCAGATGGTTTTAAACTTTCCGATGAACAAGAAGAAGAAATTGAACTTTTACTAGATGCAGAGAATGACGAGCTACCACGTCCGACTGGAGCAGGTGTTGGATCTGTATCTGATTATTTTGAAGGCGGACAAAAATATATCCAATACTTAAAACAAACAGTCGATGAAGAATTTATTGGCCTTCACGTAGCGTTAGATTGTGCAAATGGTGCAACTTCCTCACTTGCTACTCATGTTTTTGCTGACTTAGAGGCGGATTTATCCACAATGGGTGCATCACCAAATGGTTTGAATATAAACGATGGTGTAGGATCTACACATCCTGAAGAGCTGTCGAAATTTGTGCTAGAAAAGGGAGCGCATGTTGGACTTGCTTTTGATGGGGATGGAGACCGACTAATTGCGGTAGACGAAAAAGGGAATATTGTAGACGGCGATCAAATTATGTATATTTGTGCAAAGCATTTAAATACACAAGGTCGTTTAAATAACAACACGGTTGTTTCAACAGTTATGAGTAATATGGGCTTTTATAAAGCACTAGAAACACACGAAATGACTAGTGTGAAAACAGCTGTTGGAGATCGTTACGTTGTAGAAGAAATGAAAAAGAATAGCTATAACCTAGGCGGGGAACAGTCAGGGCACATCGTGTTTTTAGACTATAACACGACAGGTGATGGCTTGTTAACTGGTTTACAGCTTGTAAACATTATGAAAATTACAGGGAAAAAACTTTCAGAACTTGCTTCTGAAATGACGATATACCCACAAAAACTTGTAAATGTTCGCGTAACTGACAAACATGCTGTAACGCAAAATGAAAAAGTAGCTACAATTATAAGTGAAGTGGAAGCAGAGATGGCAGGCAATGGCCGTGTTTTAGTTCGTCCATCTGGGACGGAGCCGCTTGTACGTGTAATGGTAGAAGCAGCAACTGAAGAGGAATGCGAAAAATATGTAAACCGAATCGTTGAAGTGGTAAAAGACGAAATGGGTTTAGCTGAATAATAGTATGAAAATCCGACATTATGTCGGATTTTTTTATTTCTCTTTATAGAATAATCTTATTTGAATGTTTAGTTTAGATACTTTTGTGGAATAACAAGAGAGAACAAAACAGATAAGGAGTGACGAAATGGCTAAAGTAGCAACATTAGTTACAAATATGTTTGAAGACGTGGAATATACTAGTCCTGCACAAGCATTAAACGATGCAGGTCATGATGTATTTATTATTGAAAAACAAGCTGGAAATGAAGTGACAGGTAAACAAGGTGAAGCGAATTTAAAGGTGGACTATGGTATTGATGATGTGAAGCCGGAAGATTTTGATGCACTATTTATTCCAGGCGGATTTTCCCCGGACATCTTACGTGCAGACGATCGCTTTGTAAATTTTGCTAAAGCGTTTATGGATGCTAAAAAACCAGTATTCGCAATTTGCCATGGTCCACAGCTTCTTATTACAGCTAAAACATTAGAGGGACGAGACGCTACAGGGTATAAATCGATTAAGGTCGATTTAGAAAATGCAGGCGCTAATTTCCACGATGAGGAAGTATTTGTTTGTGGAAATCAACTCGTAACAAGTCGAACACCAGATGATTTACCAGCATTCAACAGAGAAATTGTGAAATTGTTGAAGTATTAAATCGGTGAGAGACATTCTTAAAAGAATGTCTCTCTTTATTTTTAAATTATTAGAATATTCATATAGATTCCCTTTGTTAAATATATTATAATAATTTATTGCTAAAAATAAAGGGGACCTCTTATGGATTATTTATATCATCCGTTTCAAGCAAAGCGTCATACTGTTTTCTCTAAAAAAGGAATGGTTGCGACATCGCAACCACTAGCAGCACAAGCGGGTTTGGAGATTCTTCAAAAAGGTGGAAATGCTATTGATGCAGCCATAGCTACAGCTGCAGCATTGACAGTAGTAGAACCGACATCCAACGGTATTGGCGGAGATGCATTTGCTCTCGTATGGACAAAAGACAAATTACATGGTTTAAATGCATCTGGACCAGCTCCACAGTCCATTTCTGCAGAAGCAATTCGAGACAAGGGCCATGAAACTATTCCTGCTTTTGGTGTTATTCCTATTACGGTTCCCGGTGTCCCGGCAGCATGGGCAGAGTTATCCATTAAATATGGGAAACTCCCACTTCAAGAAGTGCTCATCCCGGCAATCCGATATGCGGAGGAAGGCTATCCTTTAACTCCGATCCTCGGTAAGTACTGGAAAGCAGCATATAAGAGGTATAAAAACACATTTACGACAGAGGAATTTGCAGCTTGGTTTGAGACGTTTGCACCAAATGGAAGAGCTCCTGAAATCGGAGAAATATGGTCTTCTCCAGATCTTGCTAAAACATTAATAGCTATTGGTGCATCAAATGCACGTGACTTCTATGAAGGTGAGATTGCAAATAATATAGATGCGTTCATGAAAAAGCACGGAGGTTTCTTATCAAAAGAAGATTTAGCATCATTCAAACCTGAATTTGTAGAACCTATTTCAACGATTTATAAAGGGTATGATGTGTGGGAAATTCCACCGAATGGGCAGGGTATGATAACTCTTATGGCTTTAAATATATATAAGCAACTAAATAACCCAGAGTGGCAAAACGCAAATATCCTCCACGAGCAAATCGAAGCGATGAAGCTGGCTTTCACAGATGGTAAAGCGTTCATTACCGATCCAAATGCTATGCCTGTAAAAATAGAACATTTATTATCGAATGAATACGCTAAATCACGAGCAGCAACTATTTTGGATGAAGCAAGCAATCCTGAACCGTATGAACTACCTAAAGGTGGAACTGTTTATTTGGCAACTGCTGACGAAGAAGGGAACATGGTTTCATACATACAAAGCAACTACATGGGGTTTGGCTCAGGTATTGTAGTGCCTGGGACTGGAATTGCATTGCAAAATAGAGGACATGACTTTTCATTAAATGAATCTCACCCTAACTTAATTGAGCCTGGGAAACGAACATATCATACGATTATTCCTGGATTCTTAACGAAAGATGGTCAAGCAGTTGGGGCATTTGGAGTAATGGGTGGGTATATGCAGCCACAGGGGCATTTTCAAGTAGTGACGAATACAATCGATTATTTATTGAATCCACAAGCAGCCCTTGATATGCCACGCTGGCAGTGGATAAAAGGAAAAACTGTCCACGTAGAACCAGAATTTCCGAACTATCTTGTTCAAAGCTTAATAAGGAAAGGCCATGACATAAATGTAGCATCCGACACAGGATCTTTCGGACGTGGGCAAATTATTTGGAGAAACCCAGAAACAGGAGTCCTTCAAGGCGGAACGGAATCTCGAACAGATGGATCCATTGCCGTTTGGTAGATTAGTAGTTTATTTGATTCGTTTGAACCTTTTTTGTGCATAGTTCTATCAACCCGCTATGCAAAAGAGTCACTGAAATAAGGCTCTTTTGCATAGCAAAATATCGATTTATAGCATATATAGATAGAGGTACTTAATTGACTATCAAATGTAAGTTAAGTATTATAATTAAGGTGCAGACTTAGAAAACCTAATCGTTTCTGTACCCGCGTAGATATGGAGGGAAAGTAAACGCGTAAAAATAAGGAAAACAATTATAGCGCCTGAGCTGAAGAAATTGGACGAAACAGATCTTCAGCAGACGAGGTGGAGGTTATCGAATTTTCGGCGGATGCCTCCCGACCGTATTTGCCCGGTTGTTATTCTTTTTCATAAACCATACAAGTGATTGTATGACAGAGGGAAAAAGAAGGCATTCTTAGCTTAATGAGTTTGGTTAAGACTTTGTAGAAAAATTCTTCAATTGAATGTGGAGCTTTAGACTGATTGAAAATGCTTGTCAGTCGAGGTAACCTAAGTTCGCGACATCCATGTCGCAACAGTTACATGACCCACATCTTGTGGGCCCACACTTTGTACGAGGCGGAAGCGTATAGAACTTATAGTTCATGAGCTTACAACGAGGTACAAGTAACGAAGAATGTGAGCGTTTCTCAACAGTCTGAAGCAAGTTTATTTTGACATGAATGTAAACGGAGGAAATTAAATTATGTGTGGAATTGTAGGATATATTGGTGAAACAGATACAAAGGAAATTTTATTAAAAGGTTTAGAAAAATTAGAGTACCGCGGTTATGACTCAGCGGGAATCGCTGTGTTGAATGAAGAGGGCGTAGTCGTTTTTAAAGAAAAAGGACGTATTGCAGACTTACGTGACATTGTAGATGAAGAAGTAGGCGCAAAACTTGGAATTGGTCATACACGATGGGCTACTCACGGTGTTCCAAATCAACTAAACGCGCATCCTCATCAAAGTACAACTAAACGTTTTACTTTAGTGCACAATGGTGTTATTGAAAACTACCACCTTATGAAAAAAGCGTATTTATCCAATGTAAAAATGGAATCTGACACGGATACAGAAGTGATTGTACAACTTATTGAAAAATTTTCACAAGATGGTTTATCTACTGTAGATGCGCTTAGAAAAACATTGCATCTAATTCACGGATCATATGCAATTGCTCTTATTGATAGAGAAGATCAAAACACGATTTATGTAGCAAAAAATAAATCACCACTACTTGTAGGATTAGGAGATGGATTTAACGTAGTAGCTTCTGATGCTATGGCAATGCTACAAGTGACAGAGCACTATGTAGAGCTACATGATCAAGAAATCGTGATCGTGCATAAAGATTCTGTAGAAATTCAAAAGCTAGATGGAACAAAAGTAGAACGTGCTCCATACAAAGCAGAACTAGACATGAGCGATATTGAAAAAGGGACATATCCTCACTATATGTTAAAAGAAATGGATGAACAGCCAGCTGTTATCCGTAAAATAATACAAGCGTATCAAAACGAACAAGACGAACTTACAATCGACCAATCTATTTTAGATGCACTACATGAAGCAGATCGTCTTTACATTATCGCAGCAGGAACAAGCTATCATGCAGGATTGATTGGGAAAGAATACTTTGAGAAGGTTGCAGGTATTCCAGTAGAAGTGCATATTTCTAGT
Organism: Psychrobacillus mangrovi; assembly: GCF_037104765.1. Taxonomy (NCBI): domain Bacteria; kingdom Bacillati; phylum Bacillota; class Bacilli; order Caryophanales; family Bacillaceae; genus Psychrobacillus; species Psychrobacillus mangrovi. The sequence continues at coordinate 14,922 of NZ_JBAWSY010000010.1, forward strand.
GAATTCGGCTACAACATGCCACTTCTATCAGCAAAACCAATATTTATGTTTATCACGCAATCAGGTGAAACTGCAGACAGTAGACAAGTACTTGTGAAAATAAAAGAAAAAGGGTACCCAACGATTACAATGACTAATGTTCCTGGATCAACCCTATCTCGTGAAGCAGACCATACGTTACTACTTCATGCTGGTCCTGAAATTGCGGTTGCATCAACAAAAGCATATGTTGCACAAGTTGCGGTATTAATGGTAACAGCATCTGTATATGCACAATCCCAAAACAGAGAATTAGACTTTGATGTTGTCAAAGAATTAGGTATTGCAGCAAATGCTGTCCAAACAATTGTCGATTCCAAAGAAGAAATGGAAGAAATCGCAACAGAATTCTTAGCAACAACTCGAAATGCATTCTTCATCGGACGTAACATCGATTTCTACGTAAGTCTTGAAGGTGCACTAAAACTAAAAGAAATTTCATATATTCAAGCAGAAGGTTTTGCAGGTGGAGAATTAAAACACGGTACCATCGCTCTAATCGAAGATGGTACACCGATTATCGCCCTTGCAACTCAACAAGCTGTTAGTTTAAATATTCGCGGAAACGTAAAAGAAGTAGTAGCACGTGGTGCCAACCCATGCATCATTGCTATGGAAGGCTTTGAAGAAGAAGGAGATCGATTCATTCTTCCAAAAGTAAACGAGCTCTTAGCTCCACTAGTAGCTGTAATCCCACTTCAACTAATCAGCTACTACGCAGCTCTACACAGAGGCTGTGACGTTGATAAACCAAGAAACTTGGCGAAATCTGTAACGGTGGAATAAATTAAAATAAATGAAAATTAATTCTTGTAGCTTTGAAATAAAGTTGCGATGTTTATAAAAAAGATACGATGTTTTGAATAAAGTCGGGACGTTTGTAAAAAAGTTGTGATGCTTCACCCCTTTGGTTATGATTAGCCAAAGGGGTGTTTTTATGTCCAAAAGAAGAGAACATCTGAAGTTGAAAAATGGATTAAACAAGGTCGTGGTGCAGGAATAGGAGTGGACCATCAGCTTTGGTTAAAGATTCAAGACGTTTCCTCAATAGGTCGATCAACGAGACTAAAAAGTATTAAGACAAGCAGACAGCATGAATTTTTATCAGATTTGGAACGAAACTACTTTTATTTAACTGTATTTTCAGATGTAGTTATTGATATTCGAGAACAATTTCCTTTATTACCACAAGAAGAGACGATTTTAATTGCAGAAGAATTAGGGATAAAGCATCCAACTGATCCGAAAACGGGAGAGTCAATTGTGATGACAACGGACTTCTTGTTTAACGGTAGATAAAGGGCAGGGAGTATTTGAGTTTGCTCGAACAATTAAAATGAAGGAAAAGTTATTGGATGAGCGAGTGTTAGAAAAGTTTGAGATTGAGCGGGAATATTGGGAGCGTAAAGGCATCAATTGGAAGTTGCACCGTTTTACCCCTTTGAATATCTTTGTCTAAAGGTCCTTTTGGTAAAAAATAACATAACATTACTCCACAATCTGGCCAGTTAATAGAATAAGGGAAAGGATTATTATTGGCAAATCAAAGTGGATTGATCAGAATATATTTTTGTTCATAAAACGGATTTAGTATTCCAAAACTTTATTGAAACAGGAACGTATGTTCTCTAAAGTAAAGTAAACGACAAAGGGGGAGTTTGATGAGTAACATAATACTTCGGAATGTGATTGGGGATGACCTTCCTATTTTTTTCAAGCACCAACAGAACAGTGAAGCAAACAATATGGCTGCCTTTACGAGTAAGGAACCCAATGATTGGGATAGCTTCACTACACACTGGTACAAAATTCTTACGGATAAGGATATTATTAAGCAGACGATCATTGTCGAAAATAACGTGGTTGGGCATATTTCACGTTTCGAGCAGTTCGGAGAACCAGAGGTTAGCTTTTGGATTGGAAAGGAATATTGGGGCAAGGGAATCGCAACCAACGCTTTACGGGAATTTCTAAATTACGTTACAATTCGCCCCCTTTATGCTCGTGCCGCGAAAGACAATGCTGGATCCCTCAAGGTTCTAGAGAAATGTGGATTCACGATTTCTGGTGAGGACAGCGGGTTTTCCAATGCACGTGGCGAAGATGTGGAGGAGTTTATTCTTACCCTCAATTAAAGAAATCTAAAAGTAGGGTGCTTTAATAGAATAACACACGTCGGCAGTCCTAGGTTCGCACACTACCTTATGCAACTTGATTTAATAGATGAGTATAAAATTACGTTTTCTCCCGTCCTGATCGGCAGCGGGTTGCCGTTATTCCAAGGTCTCAAGGACAAGATCAATCTTAAACTTATCGAAAACACAACCTTTGATTCTGGGGCCATAGGTCTCATTTACCAGACGGTTAGATGACCTTGTCTCCCTAAAGTAGATTACGCTATCGAGTACGATAGTTCAATAAAACAGTTGCAGTCTAGGACTTTATTTTCTCGTCCAAGGCTGCCGCTGTTTCTATTTTTGGTGTCAGTCTAGTACTTATTTTTTGAAGTCTGGAGGTTTTATAATTTGAAAAGCCGCTTGGGATAAACACATTCTGTCTAATACTTTAACATTTTTGATCAAACTTTATTTCAAAGCTACAATTCTTGTTGTATCTGCTCGAAGACAAAATAGGCTATGTTAAAGGTAAAGGTTGATTTATTGTAAAATGGTATGGTAACACCTGCCCTACAAAAAGGGTAATATCTTCTATTAACTAAAAATACCATTAGCGTAATGCATTGAAGAATTTATATTCCTCAGTGCATCCCTTTTTCTATTGAGATAGTAAGCTAGGCTTCAGAGCCGTCAACTGGTTTGTTGAATCTCTTTCTCATAAAGGGCTTTTTAAAACTGATTTCAGCAGCTAAGACACCTATTAAAATTAGGATTGCCCCTAGTCTATTTGTTTTACTTATGGCTGGTGCCATTCTTACGGGTGAAATTTGCAGCTGGATTTGTAAATGCTACGAATTGGATTTAGCGTTAATGGCATTAGCGGCATTTTTAGCTATTGCAGGTAGTCAATTATTTGCAGTTGTTAGTAGCATATTTAATCGCTAAAAATTTTATGTACAAATGTTTCATGGATTGATGAGTAATCTTTATTAACACCTAGATAGCCAAACATTTGAAGCCTAATATTTGTCTGAAAGCTAATCGGTTACAAATCCGGTTAGCTTTGGATAGAAATGAATGAGAATACTATTTGTTATCTGATTTATATTTGTGTTCGTATAGGCAGATGATGTAATAAATATAAGAGAGCAATTTTCTTTAGATTGAGAAATTACTATAGCAATTTAAAAGCAAAGAGTATTACCAATCTTTTTTACAAAATATTATTTTTAGAAATAAATTAAAACCACATTTTAATCAAAATTTTTTCCAAAATGCATGAGTTTCTTCTATTATATAATCAACGGTTTTAGCGACTGTTTATCAGACTTTATTCGAAACCTCACGTGACATAAGAACTGGTTAGATATACTAACCAGTTCTTTTATTTTGCTTGTAAATTATATTGGGATATTTCTAAAATAAAATAAAAAAACCACCTAATAATAGTCCTACCCATACATAATTGTTCTTGCGACAAAATTTTTATACTTCAAGAGAATAATTACTTCTGTAGATGATTTTTCAAAAATATTTTGATGATTGGAATAGACTTTACCGACAATTAATTTAAGGTAACTGAAATTAAATTTTTAATATTATCTCTTTTTAATAATTGACATACAATAACAAGAACTATATTATCAATATATGAATATATAATCATATATTAGTTTTTTTGGTCACTAGTGAAAGTTTGATGGAGGGATTTTTATGGCCGATAGTCATAACCATGCACATGGTGCAAATAAGAAAGTGCTACTGATTTCGTTTTTAATCATTACCAGCTATATGATTGTAGAAGCTGTGGGGGGTTATATTACAAATAGTCTTGCTCTTCTTTCTGATGCAGGGCATATGCTAAGCGATGCCGTTTCTCTTGGAATTGCCTTATTAGCATTCACATTTAGTGAAAAAGCAGCAAATGCTAGTAAAACCTATGGCTATAAACGTTTTGAAATTTTAGCAGCCGTCTTAAATGGCGTGACGCTTATATTAATTGCGCTCTTTATTTTTTATGAGGCAATTCAACGTTTTATGAATTCTCCAGAAGTCGCTACAAACGGTATGCTTGTTATTAGTAGTATTGGTTTAGCGGTAAATATCCTTGTAGCTTGGATTATGATGCGAGGCAGTGATACGAAAGAGAATTTAAATATGCGCGGAGCATTTCTTCACGTGATTAGCGATATGTTGGGCTCTGTCGGTGCTATTATTGCAGCCTTGCTCATCATGTTCTTTGGCTGGGGGTGGGCAGATCCATTAGCAAGTGTCATTGTCGCAGCACTTGTTTTACGCAGTGGCTACTATGTAACGAAAGCATCGTTACATGTGCTGATGGAGGGTACGCCTCAAAATGTAAATGTAGACGACATAGTTAAGATAATTGAGCATACAAAGGGAATCATAGGTGTTCATGATTTACACATTTGGTCTATTACAAGTGGTTTGAATGCACTTTCTTGTCATGTGGTGGTTGAGGAACAAATGACGATTGCAGAAGGCGAAAAAATACTACGTAAAATAGAGCATGATTTAGAACATAAGCATATTCAGCATGTGACAATTCAATTAGAAACGGCTGCCCATAAACATGATACTTCCGTTTTATGTACTGCTAAAGCAGATGGATCTGATTCACATGCACACCACCACTAATTAGATGAAGAATGCCTACCAATATTAAAACAGTGAACCAAAAGGATAGTTTATAACTGGAGGTGTAAAGGATGCGGGAAGAAGTACAAACTAAGACACATGAGTTAGATGAAGAAACTCTATTTGTTGTATCCCAGACGTTTAAAGCGCTATGTGATCCAACGCGTATTCGTATATTAAACTTACTTTGCTGCGATGAGCATTCTGTGAACGATATTGCAGAGGCACTCAATTTAGGGCAGTCCACGGTATCTCATCAGCTCCGCTTTTTGAAAAATTTACGTTTAGTTAAGTTTAGACGTGAAGGAACGACCCTGTATTATACAAGCGATGATGACCATATCATGAATCTGTTACATCAGGCAATTGATCATGCAAAACATTAATCCAATAAGATTTATAAAATTCTATCTGGAAATGAAATAGAGTTGTCTCATATTTTTTTGAGCAACTCTATTTTTGTATTTTTATTATTTCATTTACTACCGAGACTTCTTGTGCAAATGGACTTTTGAAACTTTTTTCGCTTCTTTTCTTCCAAAAAAATTTAAATGACTTAAGTGGTCTAAAGTTTAGACGTTGATTTAACCAAAAAAGACACCCAATAAGAATGATTATTGGATGTCCTGATTTAGTTGAAACCGCTAAACAGTGATTCAACGTGGCAATCTATATTAATTTTATTTTATTTTTTGTTATTATTTTTAATATTAGCCAATCGAATGAAGTTTTCATCTCGTTCTGTAATTCTTCTTTGAACTTCGTCATTGTCGGCATAAGTGAATAAGCCATTTCCTGTTTTTGTTCCAAGATTTCCGCTTTGAACTTTTTCTTCAACAAATTGCGGGATTTTTTCTTCTTTGGACAATACAGGTGCAAGGTTTTCAACTACACTCTTCCAGATGTCTAATCCTCCAAAGTCTGCTGTTTCTAATGGACCGATGAATGCCCATCTGAACCCTGGTCCAGCAGTAATAGCCAAATCTATATCTTCAGCTTCCGCAACGCCTTGATCCAACAAATAAAATGCTTCACGAACTAATGCAGCTTGTAGACGGTTGCCGATTAGTCCAGGGATATCTTTTTTCAAGACAACTGGTTTCTTGCCGATATTTCTCAAAACTTCTACTGTACGATCAATGATATCTTGCGAAGTTTCTGGTCCTTTAACGACTTCTACAAGTGGAACTAAATGTGCCGGATTGAAGAAGTGAGTAATAATTAGACGGTCTTTCTTTTGGACACCCTCAGATAGTTGTTGTATCGAAAACGTAGATGTATTAGAAGCAATAATTGTATTGGCCTCTACGACTTCCTCTAACTGTTTGAATAAGTCAAATTTAATAGTTAGATTTTCAGATACTGCTTCAGTGACAAATCGTGTTCCGTTAACCGCTTCTCTTAAATCAGTAGTAGTAGAAATTCGATTTAATGTATTTTCTTTATCAGATGTTGTGATGGAATTTTCTTGGATTAACATATCCAAATTATCTGAGATTCGTGAAATGGCTCTTTCCAAGAACTCATCTTTAATATCATACATATATACTTCATAACCAGCTTGTGCATACAGCTGTACAATTCCATGTCCCATAGTACCAGCGCCTAATACTGTAACTTTCTCTGCCATTATAAACTCCTCCTTATTGTCCTAAATTCGGTATTCCAATTATTGAGCAGTATAACCGCCATCAATTACAACTGCTTGTCCTGTAACACTTTTTGCTTTATCACTTGCTAAGAACAAAGCGTAGTCTGCAATTTCGCTAACGTCTAATAGTTTCTTTTGTGGTACTTGAGCAAGAATGACTTCTTCAAGTGCTCTTTCTTCAGGGATATTACGAGTTTTTGCTAAGTCAGCAATTTGTCCACGAACAAGTGGAGTATCAACATATCCTGGAGCAAGAGCATTTACAGTAATACCATCGCGAGCGCCTTCTAATGCTGCAACTTTTGTTAATCCAATCACACCATGTTTTGCGCTATTGTAAGCTGCTTTTCCTGCAAATCCAATCAAACCGTTGATGGAAGCGATATTGATAATACGTCCCCATCCTTGTTCTTTCATGATTGGGAATACGTTCTTAATAAGAACAAATGGAGCTACCAACATGATTTTTTGCATCAATTCAAATTTCGCTGTTGGGAATTCTTCGATAGGTGATACATGTTGCAAACCAGCGTTGTTAATAAGAATATCCACTGATCCATAAGTATCTTTCGTTACTTTTACTAAATTTTGAAGATCTTCTTCGCTAGTCACATCTGCTTTCACACCGATAGATTCAAAACCGAGGTTTTTTAATTCTTCAGCAGCTGCTTTTACACCTTCCTCATTAATGTCGGAAAGAACTACTTTCGCACCATTTTGAGCGAAGTGTTTACCTATTTCAAATCCAATACCACGTGCAGAACCAGTAATTAAAACAACTTTATTTTCAACCATTTATAAAACCTCCAATAGTATTTTTAGTTTAATTGATTATTTATACCAAACCGATTGCGCCCATAATAATACCTACAAGCAATGCGAAGGTCGGAATGAGAAAAGCAACTATGAATACATCCTTATAAGTAGCCTTCAGGCTTAATCCAGTTACGGCAACAAGCGTTAATAATGCCCCATTATTAGGGAAGATCGACGCGCCAGATGCCACAGAAGCAATTCTGTGGAACACTTCAGGGCTGATGCCTGTTGTTTGGGAAAGCTCAACGAATGTATTTCCAAGCGTACCTAACGCAATACCCATACCACCAGAAGCAGATCCAGTGATGATTGCCATGATTTGAACGGCAAGACCTTCCGCAACTAACGGGTTATCGGATATATTTAACAACCAAGTCGTAATATCTTCAAAGGCTGGGACTATGGCAATGACGGCACCGAAACCGACGGCAGCACTCGTATTGAGGATCGCCATTACGGAACCTTTTGCCCCGTCATTAATGGAAGGAATAAACTGTTTGTAATCCTTCGCATTCAATATCATAATGCTCAGAACCCCGATTAAAAGGGACCAAAGAGCTTCCATCTTCACAATGTTAAGCAATACGACCACAATGAGAAGTGGAAGTAGAGACAGAAACCAGTTCGGGACTTTTTCATCCGTTATTTCTTCGTTAGCTACTTGATCGGAAGGTTCTGTAAAACCCTCACCTATCGCAGATAGTTTCTTCGCTCGGTATGCTAACCAGAGATAACCACCAACTGCCATGATTAAGGTAGTGACAATCCCGATGACAGGACCTGCCATTGGTGTTGTTCCGAAATGTTCCATCGGAATCAAGTTTTGAATTTGCGGTGTACCTGGAACAGAAGTCATGGTGAATGTAAAGGCACCAAGAGCAAATGTCGGTACAAGCAATTTTCTTGAGATATTTGCTTCACGAAATAATTCAAGCGCAATCGGATAGATTGCAAACACCACGACGAACAAGCTTACGCCACCATAAGTCAAGACTGCAGCGGCTATTAAAACGCCAAGAACGGCACGTTTTTTCCCAATTAATTGTGTTACTTTTTGGGCTACAGATTTTGCAGCTCCTGTCTTTTCCATTAATTTTCCGAATACGGCACCTAATAAGAAGATCGGGAACCAACTCTTAACGAAGCCAACTAAACCTTCCATATAAGGACCTGTATATGTGTCAAATACATCTAAACCGCTTAATAGTGCAACAACTCCAGCTGCCAGTGGGGCTACCCATAGGATGGACCACCCGAGATAGGCTAAAGCCATCAGCATTACTAAGCCAATCACGATACTTAACATTCGAAATCACTCCTTTTCTATGTTGTCATTTATATGTGTGTAGTGATCAGGTCAAAAATTCGACTTATAAATTCACATCCTTCATTTTCAAATGTCTCGAATTCAAGATTATTAAATTCGAGATTATCTTATTACCTTTTTCACACAATGTCAACGAAATTGTTTTAAATTCGACACAAATGAGGTTGCCCCATTTTTGAAATAAGACATTATAAGGTCTGACCGAATAATCTTGTTGATGGTCTTTATTGAATGTTAATCGGGCCTTTACTGAATTAGTGGGATATGAACTAAATGAAATTCTGGGACGTTCGGCCACCATTCTTTACCCCAGGAATTTACTGTTAAACAGCACCAGCAACAATTACAAAGCTTTAACAAGGGACAGGATATCCCAAATTATGATACAACCGAAAAACAAAAGACGGAAATTTAATTTATGTATTTGCTTCCTATAGAGCTGTTAATAAGAATTGAATATTAGCTGTTACCATGTATAAGAATGTAACGGAGGAAGTGAAATTAAGGGAAAATGATTATTGTTATCGACTCTTATTTGAACATTCTCCTGTTGCAATCATTGTTCATAGTGATGGTGGCATTTCATTTACCAATCCATACGCAATAGAACTAATGGGCGGAAAGAGTTCTTAAGAGGTAATTGGGAAATCAATTTGGGAATTTGTAAACTCTGACTCAAATGATTTGGATTCTGATTTTATTATGATTTTCAGGGAGGGCAAGAAAATTGAACCAGAGCCATTTATACAGAAATTACGTAAGGGGGATGTAACAGAATGTTGGGGGAAATTACAGCAATCCGTTATATATAACCACAAGCCGGTAATACAAGCAATTATCCATGATGTGACAGATAAAAAGAAATATGAAATTTTTGGAAGTAATGACTTACCAAGATCCGTTAACAGGATTGACCAATCGTAGATCATTAATGAACATGTTAAATCGGACGTTTATTGAGTACAAAATGAAAGGCCACATTTTGCACTGCTTTAAGTCGATTGGATGATATTAAATCAATCAACGATAGTCATGGTCATGAAATAGGCGACAATCTATTAGTAAAATTCCCATCAAGAATTGTAGATATAATCCGTTCAACAGATGTGGTGGTCGTATCGGCGGTGATGAATTTATCGTTATACTAAGAGTTACAGACAAGAACCGTCTAATTGAATTGCTTATTCGGCTTCAAGAAAATTTCCGTAGATCTAACGTTATTCAGGAAATTGAAATCCATGCAACTTCCAGTATGGGAGTTGCCGTATTCCCGAATCATGCTGATAGTACAAAACAGCTGATACGTAATGCTAATTTCGCACTATATCAAGCAAAAGAAGAAAAGAACCGATACATGATATTTACCAATCAAGTATAAAAAATAGCCCTATCCTAAACAGGATGGGATTTCAGTATTTTATTTAGACTTATAGAAGTTATTACATTTTAATAAATAATATTTGACAATAATGTGAAGAAAGAATATATTTATCTCGAATTAAAGATATTTGAATTCTAAATATAAGGAGGAATAAGAATGGATTTTTTCATCATTTTACTCGCTCTAGGCGGATTAATGTATACAGCCTACCGAGGTTATTCAGTTATATTATTTGCACCGATATTTGCATTGTTAGCAGTGGCTATAATAGATCCAGCTAATATTTTACCTTTCTATTCCGGAGTATTCATGGAGAAGATGGTAGGTTTCATTAAAAGTTATTTCCCAGTCTTTCTATTAGGAGCAATCTTCGGCAAAATCATTGAAATGTCAGGTATCGCAGAGTCTATCGCTAAAACAATTGTACGCTTGATAGGTGCAAAACAAGCAATGTTGACGATTGTTTTACTTGGTGCAATCTTGACATATAGTGGTGTTAGTTTATTTGTAGCCGTATTCGCGATCTATCCGTTTGCTGTTCAATTATTTAAACAGGCTGATATTCCAAAACGATTAATGCCTGCCACTATTGCATTAGGGGCTTTTACTTTTACAATGGATGCATTACCAGGCACTCCACAAATTCAAAACGTTATTCCTACAACGTTTTTTGGGACAGATATATACGCAGCTCCCATTTTGGGAATTATCGGAGCTATTGCGGTCTTGATTGTTGGGCTTTTCTATCTTGAATTCAGAAAGAGACAAGCTATGCGTAAGGGTGAAGGATATTATGGATTCCCAGAGGAATATGAAGATACTCCTAATCAGGATCAAGAGGAAAAAGATCCTAAGCCAACATTAAATTTAAAAGATTCGATAGCTAGAAGAATTTTGGCGTTTGTTCCACTTGTACTTGTCGCTGTTATGAATAACTATCTTACAAAAGCTATACCTGAATGGTATCCAAACGGCTTTGATTTTTCGGCTATTGGATTAGATGAGTATTCGATTGATGTGGCTTCTAATGTAGCGATTTGGTCAGTTGAAATTGCTTTGGTGGTAGGGATTATTACGGCCTTGCTCTATGACTGGAAAAAAGTTACGAATGGAATAAAAGAAGGGTTAAATAAAAGTATCGGCGGTTCCTTGCTTGCAGTTATGAATACAGGATCCGAGTATGGATTTGGAGGTATTATTGCTGCACTACCAGGATTCACGAAAATCAGTGATGGAATCTCCGGTGTATTTACTAACCCTTTGGTTAACGGAGCATTTACAACAAGTACACTTGCCGGGATCACTGGATCGGCTTCAGGAGGTATGGGGATAGCGTTGGCTGCCATGGGTGAAAAGTACAACCAAGCCATTGCGGCAGCCAATATTTCTCCCGAAGTGATGCACCGTGTTGTATCCATGGCATCAGGTGGTATGGATACTCTTCCGCATAACGGAGCTGTCATCACACTGCTTGCTGTAACTGGATTAACACATAAACAATCTTATAAGGACATTTTTGCCATTACGATCATTAAAACATTATCTGTATTTGTCGTAATCGCACTCTATACATGGTTCGGCATTATATAAGCGTTCATATCACTTAAAAATCCTATTCGACTTTGAGAATTCGAATAGGATTTTATTATGGTTTTTTAACGAGAAGACCTTACTATTTGATCCGCCGGGCTCCTTCGACTTGGCTTAGAGGAGTTCAACCTGTAAGTGCTAGTGATATCCCGCATGTTCGTGAAGGCGCAGAGATTCCAAGGGAATTACAAGATGAAGAAGTTCGTGAAATAGTAGAGGGGTTCGGTGAAGCAACTAGAAGAGCTATTCAAGCAGGGTTTTACGGGGTAGAGATATATGGAGAGAATACTTACTTGATTAAACAGTTTTTCTCTCCACATTCTAATCGTAGAAATGATTACTGGGGTGGAACGCTAGAAAAACGTATGAATTTCCCACTCGTTGTTGTACAATCTGTAAAATCAGATATCGAAAAACATGCTGACAAGCCGTTTATTTTAGTTTATCGTATTTCTCCAGAGGAGATAGAAGAGCCAGGTATTACACTTGATGATACACTCTCCCTATTAATGAAGTTAAAAAATCAGGGCCTTGATTATATTCATGTCTCACTTGGAAACGTGGCACAGACTTCTCCTCGTGATAAGGAAAGTAATACACCAACCATAAACATTATTAATAAGAAAATTGGAGATGAAATACCGATTATTGGGGTAGGTTCTGTGACGACACCAGATGATGCGTTACATGCAATGGAAGATCTCAATCTTCCACTTGTGGCAATCGGAAGAGGGCTCATTGTAGAGCCGGACTGGATTCAAAAAGTGAAAACAGGAAAAGAAGATACAATTCGTACAGAGATTCATCTTGAAGACAGAAAAGATTTATCTTTGCCTGATGCTATGTGGGAATATGTACAATCTAGACCTGGCTGGCTACCAATAGTCAAATAAAATAGATATAAAATTCTAATAAAAACAAGAATGTGAAACACTACTTATTGTAATGTTTCACATTTTTGTTTGCTAAAACTTCGAATTTTTGTTTATGGGAAAAGTGCTTAATGTATATCAGGTATAGAAATCAATTAATTACGGCTTTAAAATAGATTCTTTTCTAAATTTTAAAATACAATAACTTTAGGATAAATGTATTGACTATGAAATTATATATATGTTAAAATATCTTTAATTCAAGATATCTTAATCTATAATATCTCGAAATAAAGATATCTTGGTGGAGTGATTTCCGCAGCATGAAAAGAAACTGGAACTAATATTTGAACAAGATGAAGATATTGATAAAACGATTGAATTACTAAAACAAAATGGACATCATGCAAAGTAAGTATAAATTTTTTTAACTAAATATCTCGAATTAGAGATTTATCGTTCGAGGTAATCATAGGAGGAAACAATATGAATCATTTAAAAGGGATACACCATGTAACAGCGATTACAAGTAGTGCAGAAAAAAACTATGAATTTTTCACGTATTTATTAGGAATGCGTTTAGTAAAGAAAACAGTCAATCAGGATGATATTCAAACGTATCACTTATTCTTCGCAGACGATAAAGGCTCTGCTGGTACAGATATGACATTCTTCGATTTCCCAGGTATTCCAAAAGGAACACATGGAACGAACGAGATTTATAAAACAGCTTTCCGTGTGCCGACAGATGCCGCATTAGATTACTGGGTGAAGCGTTTTGACAAGTACGAAGTAAAAAATACGGGTATTGAAGAAGTGTTTGGTAAAAAAACTATTTCATTTGTGGACTTTGATGACCAACAATATATGTTGGTTTCTGATGAATTTAACGAGGGTATTGAATCAGGAATACCTTGGCAAAATGGGCCAGTACCATTGGAATTTGCCATTACAGGCTTAGGACCTATTCATATTCGTATCGCACAATTTGATTATTTTAAAGAAGTATTGGAAAAAGTAATGTTAATGCGTGAAATCGCAAAAGATGGCTCACTGCATTTATTTGAACTTGGTGAAGGTGGGAATGGTGCCCAAGTAATTGTAGAACATAACACGACTCTCCCGGCAGGTCGTCAAGGTTATGGTACAGTTCACCATGCAGCCTTCCGAGTAGAAGATACGAAAGTACTATATGAATGGATTGACCACATGCAAGCAGCTGGTTTCAGTACTTCAGGTTATATTGATCGTTTCTTTTTTGAATCGTTATACGCACGTTTAGCCCCTGGAATACTTTTTGAATGGGCAACAGACGGTCCTGGCTTTATGGGGGACGAGCCTTACGAAACAATAGGAGAAATCTTATCGTTACCTCCATTCCTTGAAGGAAAACGCGAAAAAATTGAGGCATTAGTGCGACCAATCAATACAGTTCGAAGCACACTAAACATAGAAAAAGAGTACTTGTAAGGAGGTGAAAAAAGAAAATGGGATTTTTAAATAAATTATTTGGAACACAACAAGAGGAGGAAAAAACAATGACAAAATCAAACATAGGTATTATTTTAGGATCAACACGGGAGGGACGCGTAAGTCCACAAGTAGGGGCATGGGTAAAAGAAATAGCTGATAAACGTGGTGATGCAAACTACACTATTATCGATATCGCGGATTACAAATTACCACTTTTAGGTGAAGCAGGCGGCGACGCATCAGGTGCAGCTGCATGGTCAGAAATCATTGCAAAACAAGACGGATTCGTATTCATCGTTCAAGAATACAATCACTCTATCACAGGTGCACTTAAAAATGCTTTAGATTACTTACGTGACGAGTGGAACAACAAAGCTGCAGGTATCGTATCTTACGGTTCAGTAGGTGGGGCTCGTGCAACAGAACATTTACGTGGTATTTTAAGTGAATTACTAGTGGCACATGTACGTGTACATCCGGCACTATCACTATTTACAGACTTTGAAAATGGTACTGACTTTAAACCAAAATCAGTTCAAGCCGATTCAGTTAACCAAATGTTAGATCAAGTTATTCCTTGGACAAATGCGTTAAATACAGTACGTAAATAAATTTATCATATGTTAATCTATACAAATCACAAAATGTGCATAAGTGCATGTACATTTTGTGGTTAATATTAATAAGTTTTGAGCAAAACGATATCAGTATATTGAAGGTTTTGCTCAGAACTTATACAAGCAAAGAAAGTGAGGAAGCAAGATGAACAAGATAGTGGGACATCATCATATTTCCATGATTACGAAAAAAGGCCAACAAAACAATCAGTTTTATCAAAAAGTGCTCGGACTTCGTAGAGTGAAGAAAACAGTCAATCAAGATGATCCGAGTATGTATCATCTGTTCTATGGAGATTTAACCGGAAGTGCTGGAACAGAATTGTCCTTCTTTGAAATCCCGATGGTAGGAAGAACGAAAAGAGGTACAAATGCCATTACACGTATTGGGTTACTCGTCCCATCTTATGATAGTTTACTATATTGGAAGAGAAGATTTGAATTACTCGATGTGATTCATGGTGAGCTGACAATGTATGCAGGACGTGATGCTCTTCATTTTGAAGACTGTGAGGGACTTCGCCTCGTCCTTATAAATAATGATGACCATGAAGTACCAGCTTATTGGCAGTCTTGGGATGATTCAATCGTTTTAAGTGAGCATCGTATTCTAGGAATGGGTTCTGTGGAAATAACTGTGCAGTCATTGGATAGTTTAGCGGATACATTAGAAAACTTGTTTGGGTATGAACTTATTTCTCGAACAAAGCATGAAGCCATCTACCAATCTATAAAAGGGGAAGCTTTTGGTGAAATAGTAATTATAGAAAAAGATGGGCCAAATGAAAAACCTGGTAAAGGCAGCGTACATCACTTAGCAATTCGTGTGAAAGATGGCGAGGAGTTGCGAGTGTGGAAACAGCGTATTCAAGATTTTGGTTTTGAAGTAATGAAAATAACAGACCGTTACTATTTTGAGAGCTTATATTTTAAAGAAGAAAACGGCATTTTATTTGAGTTAGCTACGGACGGGCCAGGTTTTACCTTAGATTCACCAGTTGAATCACTTGGCAAAGATCTCGACTTACCGCCATTTTTAGAAAACAAGCGAAAAGAAATCGAGGCTCAGCTGGCACCTATCGAGTAAAGGATGATTAAAAGTGGAATTTATGAAATTAATTGATATGCGTAGGTCCGCAAATAACTTTTTAAAAGATGTGAAAATGACAGTAAGTGATATAAAGCCTATTTTTGATGATTTAAAACTTACTCCATCAGCCTTTAACCTACAACACACTGACTATGTTGTAGTACTTGATGAGGAGATGAAAGAGAAAGTAAGACACGCTGCTTATGGACAATATAAAGTACACAGTGCCTCCGGAGTTATCCTTGTATTAGCAGATCGATACGCATATCGCCAAACAGAACGACTTCATGAAGGAATGCGAAATTTGGGAATCATTACAGATTTTGAATTAAATAATATGATACAAGAGAATTTCCAATTCTATGAAGGGCGAGGCGAGCAATTTATGAAAGAAGATGCGATACGTAATGCATCACTATCATCGATGATGTTTATGCTAGCGGCCAAAAATCGAGGCTGGGACACGTGTCCAATGATAGGATTTGAAGAAGAAAAGGTTCGTGACTTACTTAATATACCAGACACACATGAAGTTGTATTAATGATTACCATCGGAAAAGAAAAAGTAAGTAGCCGACGTTTACGTGGTTACCGTAAGCCAGTCGATGAATTTGTAAAGTTTATTTAAATTGTAGTTGATAGTCGTATATTTAACCGCTAAAAATATTATGTACTCAAGTTTTTATGGATTGGGCAGTTATCCTTATAAACATCTAGATAGCCAAACATTTGAAGCCTGATATTGTCTGAAAGCTAATCGGTTACAAATCCGGTTAGCTTTTTTATCTTTTCAATTGTTTTAGTCGAGAGGAGAACAATAAATGAATTTTAACAATCAACAAGAAGTGGAGAATAACGTATTAGAACTTGTATGGAATAACACTAATGATGCGATTTTTACCATTGGTTATGATGGACGTATTCTTTCAGCCAATCCCTCCTTTACATCTATTTTGGGTTGGGAGCAAGTCGATTTTACTGAGGTTAATTGTTTTCCATTTTTCACGAATATGACACCTGAAGAGCATGAGCAACAATTGTCTTTATTTAAGCAAGGGCAAGATATTCCCTACTATGTGACAAAAAGAAAAAGAAAAGACGGTAAGGTTTTAGATATCTTAGCCTCCTATCGTGCGATTAATAACGGAGAAGTATTAGCTGTTGGTATGTATAAAGATTTTACCGAACAAATGAGCATTCAACGGAAACTACAAGCTAGTGAAGATTGCTATCGAAACTTAGTTGAATTCATACCAGATGCGATATTTGTTGAAAATAACGGAAAAATTGTCTTTGTTAATTCTCCTGGCGTCCACTTAGTAGGGGCTCTGAGTGCAAAAGATGTTCTAGGACAATCTATTTGGCAGTATATAATCACAGACGACCAAGCTGAGTTTGAAAGAAAAGTTCTTCAGGCTAAGAAGACTAATGAACCAATTGTTGAACAATTTAAGCGTCTTGATGGAAAAATTATATGGGCTGAAATTATAGCAATGTCCATCTTTTTCGAAGGGGAGTCTGTAATTCAAGTATTATTGAGAGATGTTACTTTGAAGAAAAACTATGAAGAACAGTTAGAATTTTTAGCATTCCATGATCCTCTAACAGGATTGACCAATCGAAGAGCATTTACAGACCTGATGATAAAATCTATAGATGAAGCTAGGATACATGAGCGTATGCTTGCTATACTATATATTGATATAGATAAATTTAAGGAGATTAATGATTCTCTTGGCCACGATATTGGTGATGAGCTTCTAAAGCAATTTGCAAAAAGACTTAAAGAACATGTTAGAGAACAAGATATCCTTTGTAGAGTTGGCGGAGATGAGTTTCTCGTATTGATAGATGGTATTAAAGAGAGAAAAGATATTTTGGATGTTGTAGATAGATTGCATACAGCATTTCAAGTGCCCTACCATATAAATGGTATGAAAATTCTCACTACCTCTAGTATTGGGATTTCTTGTTTCCCAGATAACGGAAATGATTCTAAATCCTTAATCCTGCATGCAGATCGAGCACTATATAAAGCAAAAGAAAAACGAAACCATTTTGTATTTTATAATGGAAATATTTAAATATGCTTATTTCCTATTCATTATGTAATTTCATTTAAATATTTAATTAAGGCTTCCATCTTCATTGTTGGAAGCCTTTAATAAAGAGTGTTGCACCTCAATATATATAATATTTAACCAGACTGGCGAACAATGTGGTCTGCTAGCCTTATGGCTAAAGCTACGTTGGAAAGGACAGGTCCAGCTGCAGTTAGGGTAGGAAGAACACTATTATCGGCTACATATAGACCTTGTACTCCATGTACTTGACCATGACGGTTAGTTGTTGATGTATTTGGATCATCTCCCATTCTACATGTGCAAGATTCATGCATATCAGATCCAGGAGGTCGAAGCACCAAAGTAGACTCATCTAGAGTCACCCCCATAGCTGTTGCTGATTGTCTAATTCCTTCTTTCACTTGCTCTGCTACTTGAAGATCTTTGTTGCTTAAAGAATATTGAACTTGTTGTAATGGCACGCCGAATTCGTCCTTTGCATTCGGATCAAGGACCACTCTATTCTCAGCACGAGATTGAACCCTACCAAAGGAAGCGTATGCAATTACGAGCTGATCTTTAAGGACCTTATCTTCAAACTGCTGATAGGAGAAGTATTGATCAGGACCAAGAATTTGAATTTGATAAGGAGACTCATTTGTCTCAAATTTCAATACTGAAAGATTGCCAAGTTTATCAGAAAACTGTCTTCGACTTATTGTACCAACAGCAATGATGGATACATGCCCTGTTAAATACCGTCCGATAGCAGGTCCCTGAATTCCAGAGTTAAGCAAAATACGCGGAGTCTCTAGAGTACTTGCGGATAATACAATATTTTTTGCCCGAATAATGTGTGCTTTTTTATTTGGGGAGAATACTTGAACACCAACCGCTTTTCCATTTTCGACAATTACTTGAGAAGCAAAGGCGTTTATAGCGAGATCATATGGATGATCGAACAGGGCGGCAGCCAGAGCATTAATCGAACTAAACCAAGGATTTGAATGGACTTCTCCTTGTCGGGAAGGGGTCATATCAAAAGCAACCGGCATATCATTTGCTTCAAATATGCCGCCTGCATGGAGCCTTTTTAGAAGAACATTTTGCATCGATGAACCTTTCGCATAGTCGGTTGTAACATGCAATAATTTCTCGGCCATGCCATAATATACATTTAATTCTCGAGGATGAATCGGCCATTTAGTGAGCTCTTCTCGAATTGGTCTTGGAGTAGCCGCATTCCAAAACAATGACCTTCCCCCTAAAGCATATACCATTCTGGCTCCTGAAAATTGTGGTAACCGTTCTCCGATAACAGTTGAATTGTCCGGAAGCAGTTGATCTCTTGCGGTATTAACATTCTGAGTTGGAATGTTAAGGGAATGCGAATGAAATAACTTATCTCCCATCTCAAGAATTCCAATTTTTTTTGCACCTTGACCTTTCCAAAGTTCACAGAGCCTTTGCAAGGTTGCTCCTCCACCAGGACCACTTCCCACAATGAGGACATCGTAATTTGTCTCAGACATTTCTTCAAGTGATTTAGTAGGAATCCAATTATTCTTATATTTCACTACCAAATTCGACACTTCCCTCCAAAAAAATACTTTACCTAACAAAGGTATGTTCAGTAGCTTGTACCTTATGACCAAAGGAACTGACATACTTTGACAGTGATTTAAATTGAATGAATTTTTTAAAGATGTGCCTGAAGGGAAGGGGATTAACGCTATTTTTAATAGAAAGTATTCAACTCCCATGAAAATTAAAATCTTCGATTTAGAGAAAAAGACAATACCAAATCAGACTCAGCTAAGGAAAAAAGGTCTTAATGTTAAATTCTTTTGTTTTGGAAAGAAATACAAAAATGAGCATCTTTAAAAAAATGTAGTTTTTTGTTTTTGATTTAATTTTTAACAAATCGAATATCAATGGTTTCATAGGAAAAACTGATAAAGATAAAAACGAAAGGAGTGTTCGCGATGAAGAACCGAAAGGCACCACATGAGCAGTTCACAATGAAAAATAATGGATTGACTTCAATGCAAGAAGTTTTATATCAAAAAGAATTCACTCGTGCTGACAAAGAGACAGATAAGAAAAATCAAATTAAAAAGTAAAAATAACAATGAACCCCGACTTAGGTGACATACTCGGGGTTCATTTTATTAGCTTCAAACTCATCTGCCCTTCGGATAAAATTGCTAAAGGGGAGGATAGTGAAAGATCGGAGCACTAATAAGCAATTCTAAATAAAAATATAACTAGTAAAAATAACATTGGTGACTGAAATCATGCAAAAAATTTAAAAACTAAGCATTCTTATTTTATAAACAATGACATCAATATATGCTTTTTTTCATACTATATTGATGGGGTGAAAAAATGCCGAGAGTAAATTACAAGAGTTCTGATGTTGACTTAGTTGCAAGGATGATGAGAGCAGAAGCTGAAGGTGAAGGTAAACAAGGAATGTTGTACGTTGGAAATGTAATTGTTAATCGTGTTAAAGCAGATTGTTCAGACTTTAAAGATGTAAGAACAGTTGAAGATGCCATTTATCAAGTCCAAGGAGGAAATTATTCTTTTGAAGCTGTTCAAAAAGGTAATTTATTTTATCAAAGAGCGAGATCTGCTGAAAAAAGATTAGCAAAACAGGCTTTGGATTATTGGAGAGATCATCCAGGGAAATATGCACTTTGGTATTTTAATCCATATGCTCCATGTCCTCCAACATGGTATGATCAACCTTTAGCTGGGCAATATAAAAATCATTGTTATTATGAACCAGCACCTGGAACATGTGAAAGTGTTTATATTGGTGGATAGGTTCTAGGAGCTATTATTAATTCTGGAGTGTTGTTTAAAATTTTACTTTTTGGAGCTTGTAACCCTAATGTTTTTTATAGGGTCATAAATCCTGTTTTTCGAAAACTGGATGGGAATATAAACATGGCTTAAGATTCTTTTTAACTGAATACAATTTATTCAATAGAAAGGAAATACCCCTCTACTTATGGAATTAGTTATTACTAATCTAGATGTAGAGGGGGTTATTCGTTTTCTAACAACTATAAAGTGATAAAAAGTTTATCGGGAAAGCCTCTGATCATAGAAAAGTTATTTGAAGGGGAGATATAAAAGATGACAAATTATACACCCAAGAAAAAATATTATATTCCAACCAATATCGAGGGACACACTTTCAAAGGATTTTCTGCAGGGATAACACGTAATTTTGAAATGTTAGATGAAATAGAAGGTGGAACGTCTAAGACTTTAATGGCTTTCACAACTGGACAGACTAGAATACAGGAATTTATACAGTCAGCTTTTAATCATTCAAATGATTGATTTTGCTACCAGGACGTTACTGGCGGGAGAAGAATACAAGGCTTGATACTTTTCCAATCAATGACCAGCCTTGTATGCTCCTGAGAGGGAAGAAGCTAATTCATTTAATATGTTATGGGGTTGTTTTATTCACCAAAACTCATGCTTAGGGAATCTTAGAACTTCGGTATCAAATTTGAGGGAATGGCGAGTTCCCAGAAATTGATTCCTTAACTGGTTATGGGGAAAAAGCGCGATACATTAAAACTCCGCCTCCTACGTTTCCAATAAATCCTCCGCCAAACTTCTTCAACTATTGGTGTTTAGTTGAAGAAACGGCTGCATTAGCATTAGAGGGTAGCTTTTTCTTATGGAATAATGAAGTTGAAAACCTCCAGGAACTTTTTGTTTAGAGATATATGTCAATGGGTAAACATTCGTTAGAACGATCTCAACACATTAAAAGGAGGAACTAACATGGCAGATTGGAAAAAGAAATTATTGGCTAGTGGACTGGTAGGCGGGTTAGTACTTGGTGGAGTGGCTGGTTGTGGGGACGGAGTTGACCAGGATAATGGCGTGAATGATGGTGAAGAGATGGATGATGTAGATGATGGAAATAAAAATGAAGAAGAAGGTAAGTAAATAGGGTCTCTATCATAATAAAGATGAAGACCAATTGAAGAGAAATATTTCCCTAAATAAAAACATTGATGTGTTACTTTTAACAACCTTTTTTACTAACAATATAGACAGCCTCTTGTATCAAATTATTGGAGGAAGAAAAGATTGCCCTTTGAATTGGGCAATCTTTTTTTGTGTATGTTGATTAATAACTTCTAAAATTCAATAATTTTTGTGAAATTGTAAGAATTAAGCATATAGTAATTGAAGGCTAAGCTGAAGAAAGAATTGCTTTAGCACTTATTGATAATTACCGATGGGATAGCTCAAAGTAAATGAAGAATTAAAAAAACAACCTGAATCCGTTAGGACTTAGGTTGTAAAAAAAGTGTATAAAACTCAAAAAAAATTATTTATTAAAATGGTATACATCCCAAACATCGGGTGTCTCAGACCCAATATACCATGCTGCTGCACCGCCTAGGTTATACTGCTTGACCAAGTTAACGCGAAGCTCCATAGATTGTTTATCCTCAATCCAAATCTGGTGCTTCTCTCCGTTTGCTGTATACTCTACATAATTTTGCTGAGTATTTCGATCCCAAACTTTCTTAAGTCCTTTTGATGAGATAATTTGCTCGACCTCATTCATTGTAAGGTCAATACTTCGTACTTTTGTAGTCGATAAATCCGTCACCCATTCCCTTGTATAAAAGGGCATCCCCAAGATGATCTTATGAGAGGGTACTTCGGACATTAATAACTCAACACCTTCTTTAACCCAAGGTATAGAAGCTACTGACCCCGCTATTGGGCTACCTCCCCAATGCTCGTCATAGCCCATCAAAACGATATAGTCAGCAGCTTTACCTAGCTCTTTACGGTCTAAACTTCCAGACCAAAAAGGATCACTGTTTTCTCGGGTGACGTCAACAGATACTTTAATTCCATTAGGCTGAAGTGCTTTTTTAAGTTCGGTTATGAAGAGAACATAATCTTGTTTGTTTTTAGGATGAATGTTTTCAAAATCCACATTGATTCCATCACTTTTTGTTTGGAATAAAGAGTCCTTCAGCGCCACTACTAATTTCTGACGATTTGCAGCGTTATTTAAAACTGTGTCAGTCAAGTCAGGATCGAATTTATTCCCAAATAGTGGCCAAACCTGCTTGCCCTTGCTATGTGCATCCTGTAGATATTTTGTATCGGCTGAAATGGAAACAAAATTGCCTGAATTGCTTAAAGTATACCAACGTGGTGACACTACATTTAAATTTGAATGGTTCAATTGTTGGGCATAGCTCTCGGAACTTCCACTATACTTCCAACCCATAACGATTCGTTCCTGTGTTTTTTGTTGTAAAAGTGATTTCTTAGTCCATCCTTTTTTACCGTCTAGTAACTGAACTTGTATGTAATAGTCAGGAATGTTTAACTTTTGCCCTACCAATATGCTTGAAGTCCGTAAATTGTTCAATTTGATCAAATCATTAGTAGTTACTCCATACTTAGTGGAAATTTTCCATAAAGTATCTCCTTTAATAACCGTATATACTTGGTAATTTTGAGGAATTATTAATTTCTGGCCAATTCGAATTTGGGTCGTAGTAAGCTTGTTCGTCTTCTGAAGCTGACTCAATGAAATCCCATATTGGTTTGAAATTTTCCATAATGTGTCCCCAACAACTACTGTATGAATGACAGTGGTAGATGAATCACCTGATACAGTGGATAGAACAGGAACTTCTTCCCCTCTATTTAATGTTGTAATAACGGTGGATCCTTGTTTAGGTTTACTTAATACTTTAACGTTATCTATTTGAATAGACCCAACTGAAAGTGAATTGCTCGCGGCCTCACCTTTTGTAGGTACAAAACTTAATCCTAAAATTAATATAAAAATACTATGAAGTATTTTTTTCACTTAATAACATTCTCCTCTAGTTTGAAAATAGTATTAGAACCTTCATAGATTACTATGTAATAAATTTAATAGATACAGGTACTTTGTGGTAAGGTAGCCAATGGTGTTTATTTGGCAGTTTTATAAAGAATGATTGCAGGAAAAGCATTGACGATATGAAAGATACAGCTTGTAGTGATAACCTAATGTTATCTAAAAAAATACTCTTTCTATAAAGAAAGAGTATCCTTAAATTCGATATTATTTAATAAAAGCGACAGCGCGAACTGGTGATGCTGTAGCGTTCTTAAGGTTCAGCGGAAGTGCCATGAAGGTGAAATGCTCGTTTAAAGGAAGCGAATGTAAATTGACTAAGTTCTCTACAATATAGATAGGTACGCTTAATATCTTAAGATGTACTTCACGCATCATATTGTCGTGAACGTCGATATTGGCTAAATCTAATCCAACACATTTTACTTGTTTTTCAATGAGCCAATCACCAGCACAAGGTGCAAATGCATGTTCTTCATAAAAGGATCCTTCTCCCCATGAAAGTTTACGAGTACGTGTGAGGACAATGTCGTTAGGTTGAACAGTAATACCTTGGCGTTTTTCCGCTTCCTCTAACATTTCGCGTGTTACAGCTTGAAAAGGATCTTTAAAGTCAGACACGTCTAATAGCACAGCTTCTCCATAGGCTTTAGAGAGATCCATATCAGAAGTAGATTCGCTATCACGAATAAAATGTAAAGGTGCATCGATATGTGTCCCACTATGATCAGACATTTTTAGCATACGTGACTCAAAGCCTTCACAAGGAGGCACGTAGCGATTACCAGAGTTTTCAAAAGTGGATTCCTCTGCAATAGCAATTGGGGGATGTGACGTATAAGAGCGAAGTCCATCGTAAATTTCTAAAGTTAAATCAATGAGTTTCAAGTAAATTCCTCCTTACATTTTAATGACAACCTTACCTGTAGCTTTATTTAAAGCATTTTCAAAACCCTGTAAACAATCTTTAAAGGGCACAGTTTGTGCAATTAGTTTTTGGAAGGGGTAGCGGGCATCTGCTGCGAGTAATAGTACTGCTTCATAATTTGCTTGTGTAATACCATAACTTCCTTTAATAGAAATCTCGCCACGAACGATTTGATCCATTGGAACAGAAAAACTAGTTGGATTAATGCCAACTAATATGAGTTCACCACCTCTTTTTAAAAGGCGAAGTGCTGCATTTGGAATAGATGGATGTCCCGAACAGTCAATGATAGCATCAAAACCTTTAAACTGTTCATGTGGAATATCCACTGCGTTTTGATAAGTCTTTGATACACCAATTTCTTTTGCGAGTTGAAGGCGATTTTCGTCAACCGCAGTACCCAACATCATTACTCGCTCATTTCCAGCACCTACTAATATGGCCGCTACACCAAGTCCTATGGGGCCTGGACCAACTATTAAAATCGACTTCTTCTCAAAGTTTTCTATTTTCACCACTGCAGTAAAGCTAACAGCAAGTGCCTCTGAAATCGCTGCTACCTCATCAGTTACTGTATCCTGGATAGGAATTAAATTCTTTTTGTCGACAACCATGTATTCTGCCATTCCACCTGCTTCACGAAACCCATAACGTAATGCCTCGGTTGGCGTTTTTATATATTTATAATCATCGAAATCACAGCGATTACTTTCCCCTGAAAGGCAGAATTCACAATTACCACAGCTTTTATATGGGTTAATGACCATACGTTGCTGGGGGACTTCACCTTCACCAACGGCAACCACTGAACCAGTTACTTCATGACCTAAGACAAGTGGATAGGACACCCAATCATAGCCTCCATGTCCATCATACATATGCAAATCACTACCACAGATGCCCACAGCGTTTACTTTTAATAAGCTTTGATGGGGTTGTAACGCAGGTATTTCGTATGTTTCAAATTTAATATCTTTTGGAGCAGGTGTATTTTTCACTAGAGCTTCATATTGCATTTATTTACCCACCTCTCTATCCTGAGCTGACACAGCCCTAATAATATTTAATAGAACATCCTCTTTATGGGCTAGATATTGTTTTTTGTCGATTGTAGACCAATCATAAAACCCTTCGTTTGTCTTCATTCCTAATTTTCTATTTGCTATTAAGTCTTCATGAACAGGTAGTGGTTCCGTACAATTCTCAAGCGTAGGATAAACATATTCGACTATAGCCATATGTGTATCGATGCCATTAATATCACGCTGTTCTAGAGGGCCGGTATTAGCTAAGCGAATCCCCAAACTCCATTTAGCAATGAAATCCAGTTCTTCTGATGACACAATGCCATTTTGGACAAGTGACATTGCTTCTCGTGAAAGTGCACTTTGAAGTCGGTTTGCCACAAATCCTTGAATTTCTTTTTTCAGTAGTACAGGCTTTTTATTAATGGATTGTAGAAAAGACATTGTTTTTTGGATGTGATGTGATTCTGTGAAAGCACTTGGCACAACTTCTACTAAAGGAGTAATATGTGCAGGTGAAAAGAAATGCGTGCCAATCACTCTGTTTTTATGTTTTACGTTTTCTGCAATAGAGCTAATTAGATAGCTAGATGTGTTCGTACAAAAGGTAGTAGAACTAGGGAAGTAATCGTCAATGCTTTCGAAAAGCTGTTGCTTGGCTTGTAAATTTTCCGAAATAGCCTCGATAATAAAATCTACTTCGTTACATTCCTCGATTGTTTCTAAAAATTGCACATCTTGAAATGTTTTATCTGCCATCAATTCTAGACGCCGTGATGCAAACTCTTCTAATAACGACACTTTTACTTTTGCTTTTAAGAAATATCTTGTCAGTGCGGCCCCCATAAAGCCACCGCCAATTATGCATACATGTTGCAAAAGGAAACACCTCAATCATTAAAAATGGCTTGAATACCTACTGCATAAATGCAGGTTGTTTTAATATCTTCTAATACTGCGTCAGTTGCACCTAATTGAATCGCATTCGTTTTATGAATATCAATTCCTTTTGGGTATTGATCGCAAAGGTTAATGGCATATAAAAGCAATTCCTTTAAATAACGTGAAACTACACCGTCACGAAGGGAAGTAGTACGTAAATTGCTATACTTCAATAATGTGTCGGGTGCATAATCTACTAAATACTGAATCCATTTTGGTAGTTGCTCAAACTCTGATTGATAATAGCTAACACAATCTTCTTGAGTCGAAAAAGCAGATACTTTCTGTGGTTCTATTGTGTACTCAGCTTTTCCTGTTATTTCAATAGCTTTAGAAATAGCTTCTATGCCTGATAACCAAGTTGGGATCCCACGAGAAATAATTGCGGCAGAAATAAGTTCAGCAATTTCGTTGACAGTATTACCAGCATCAATCGCCACTTCTGTGAAGTGAAGCATAGCTTGTTCTTCACGACGAGCTGCAAATAAACCAACTAATAATAATGACTTGTCTTTTTTAGATAGATGAGAATCCTTTAGTAAAGAGTGCATTATTAAACCTCCATATAGATGAAAGAGTCATTGTTATGAAAACAATGACCCTTTTTTGTTTTTATAATAAGTAAGACCAAGCAAGCGTAGCGACAATATAGACAATTCCTACATAGAACATAATCATTACTAGGAAGCCCATGATGTCTTTTAGTTTTAAACGAGAAAGTGCTAAAGCTGGTAAAATCCAGAATGGCTGAACTAAGTCATTCCAGGCATTACCGAGCATAACTGACATCGAAGTCTCTCCAAGTGAAGCGCCCAGTGCTTTTGCTGCATCAATCATGAAAGGACCTTGTACAGCCCAGTGACCGCCTGCAGATGGTGCAAAGAAATTAATGAAGAATGAACTGATCAATCCCCAGAAAGGTAATGAATGCTCAGTTGAGATATCAACGAATACTTTTGCAATTGTGTCTACAAGTCCAGATGCTGCCATGATTGCCATAATACCAGCATAGAATGGGAATTGAAGGATGATACCTGATACGGTTTTGATACCATCTGATAAATGCTCTGTATATTTTGCAGGAGTACCAAGTAAAATAATCCCTACGAATAAAATGATAAAGTTAAGAATATTTAAATCTAATGATTTTCCACTAGAGAAATGTATTACCACGTAAATAAGACCTAAAGCGCCTATCAAATAAGATAGTGTACGGCTATTATTTAGTTTGTTAGCAATTGTATTTTCTTCTAATACATTTATTTTTACTTTTTTAGTATCCGTATGTAAAGCAGGATCAATTTCAATAACATTTTTTGCGTCTTTTGGATGAAGCATAGCGTTAAATAACGGTAATGTGATCAATAAGAAAATAGTTGTAATAATCATTGGTAAACTAAAAATAGTTTCTGATAGAGCGATAAGACCCATACTTTCTTCTAAGAAATGGCCAGGTGTTGAAACTAAGATTGGGATAGAAGCAGAAAGACCTAATCCGTAAAATGTGAAACCAGAATAGGCGGCGGCAATAATTAATGGGTAGTGGACACCTTTTACTTTTACAGCTAATTTTTTTGCGATAATCCCACCGATTACTAGTCCGAAGCCCCAGTTTAAGTAACTACCAATTCCCCCTACTAGTGTAGCCACAATAATTGCCGTCTTAGGTGTATGTACCATACTTGCAATTTTATTTAAGAAGCGATCGGTAATAGGTGCTGTTGCTAATACATAACCCATGGCTAAAATTACAGCCATTTGTGTAGTGAAGGCTAAAAGGTTCCAAAAGCCGTCACCCCATGAAGTTGTTAAATTGAGGAATGAAATATCTTCAATTAAAAGCGCTAATATAAATGTTAAAATCGTTAAACCAATCGCAAACACGAATGGGTCCGGCAAATATTTCTTCATTATTGAAGTGAAGAAATTCGTTAATCTTTCCATTATAAAGTCCCCCTAAAATGTAGTTTGATGAGTGAATAAGTACTCCCATATAAATCCCTGATGTATTTGGGACAATAAATCTTTATTTACATAACAATGCCTAGTTTTCAGAATAACTATGCTAGAATATATCTAGTTAAATTAACGGAGGTCCTTATTTATGCAAAAATTAAATACTTTATTAGTGACTGCGTATGCTAAAGCTCCACAAGGTACATCTATGTATGAGGTTTATAAACACGCAGGAATTGTCCTTGAGATTGACCAAAAAACACATAAAATAGTAGATGCTGAATTCACGTTTATTACTGGTTTAGCACAAGACTTCTTTAAAAGAATGTTAGTTGATTTTGATTTTACATCTGATATAAATGTTTTAATTGAGCGTATTGAAGAGCATTATATGGCTCCTTCTAGTGGTTCTGTTATTGTTGCTTTAAAATCTGCACAGAAAAGATATTTAGAAAAGATAGCTAAATAGATCAGTTAAAGTCGTTATCTCATATTAAAGCGGTTACATTTTATCTTTAAGTGAGAATTCTTTTAGATTGAATACAAAAGGAAATTTGCTAATTGTTCTTGTTCATCATTTTGTTTCAACTCATGATTTATTTTTCCTGAGTATATTGAAAATAAATAGGTAGTATTTTATTGGTTTGGAGAAGCGTCCGCTCGACTCCTGCGGGAAAAGCGAGACAGTCGAGACCCTGCAGGAGCGTAGTAGAGGAAGGAAGGCTAAGGGCGCCTCGTCCTGAGGCAACGCCTTCATGACCCACATCCTGTTGGCCCAAGCGGCTCGGCGCTCGCCCGCGGAAAGCGAGCGGTAAGCTTCGGAAAACCTGATCTATCCTATATAAAAATAACTTTGGGTTTGCCTACAGTCTAATAGAATTCTCTTTTTATTTTGCCTGGCAATTTTCAACAATTGTTGTGATACCAAGTCCACCAGCGATACAAAGAGTAACTAATCCGTAACGCTTGCCAGTACGCTCTAATTCATGAATAAGCTTGGTCATTAAAATAGCACCAGTTGCTCCAATTGGGTGTCCCATTGCAATAGCCCCACCGTTAGGATTTACTTTGCTTTGATCTAAACCTAGCTCTTCGATAACTGCCAATGATTGAGAAGCGAAGGCTTCATTTAGTTCAATAACATCGATGTCCTCAATGGAAAGCCCGGCTTGTTTTATTGCTTTTCGCGTAGCTGGAACAGGCCCAATCCCCATTATAGAGGGGTCTACACCTGCAGCGGCTTGAGCTATAATTTTTACCTTTGGCTGAAGCCCTAGCTCTTCGGCCTTTTCTTTTGACATTACTAGAAGAGCTGCAGCTCCGTCATTACGACCACTTGAGTTAGCTGCGGTAACGGATCCACCTTCACGAAAAACTGGTTTTAAAGTAGTTAGTTTTTCAAGAGGGGTTAACCGTGGATGCTCATCCACCTGAAAGATCTCCGTCGATTTACGTGTTTTAATTTCGTAAGGGACAATTTGTTTTTCAAAGTAGCCGTTTTTAATAGCATTTTCTGTACGAACTTGGCTTTGATAAGCAAACGCATCCTGTGCTTCACGTGAAATTACGTATTTTTCAGCTAAGTTTTCAGCAGTTTCTCCCATTGTTTTTAACCCATAGGATTCTGGTTGGGAGCCAGGTTGACTTTCCGTATTAGGATCTAATAAAAGGCTATTTCCTACATTTAGTCCATATCGAGCATTACGAATATAGTAGGGTGCTGTACTCATAGATTCTGTACCGCCTGCAATAATAACGTCACTTAACCCAAGGGCAATTTGTTGTGCTGCATTGTTAATAGATTGTAAGCCGGAACCACATTGACGATGGACAGTGTATCCTGGTACTTCAAGCGGGATATCTGCACGTAATGAAGCAAGGCGAGCTACATTGGACTGATCAGCACTTTGCTTTGCTTGACCTAAAATCACCTCATCCACTTCATTAGGATCAATTTGTGTGCGAGCCAATAATTCTTTTATAACAGCGGCACCTAAGTAATCAGCAGTCTGATTCATTAGTGAACCGCCAAGCTTTCCAATTGCAGTACGAACGCTTTCAACAATCACTACTTCTTTCATATTGCTTCCTCCTTATCCAACGCATTGATGAAACTCGCTTCTGTGTTTGCTTCAACTGTTTCTAAATCTACCCCTGGCATTAATTCAACTAAATGTAATTGACCGTCGACGTATTTAAAAACCGCTAAATCAGTAATAATGATATCTACACTACGTGTAGAGGTAATGGGGTAATTACATTCCTTTAAAATTTTACTTTTTCCATCTTTTGATGTATGAGTCATGGTTACAATGACCTTGCGGGCACCAACTAGTAAATCCATTGCTCCGCCGACACCGATAATGTTTTTTCCTGGAACTGCCCAGTTGGCAATACGTGCATGTTCATCTACTTGAAGAACCCCTAGTATTGCTACGTCCACATGACCGCCGCGAATCATAGCAAAAGAGGCAGCGCTATCAAAGTAAGAGGCACCAACAGCTTCTCCAACTGCAAACTTCCCTGCGTTGACGATATTTGGGTCAATATCTTCTTCGTTTACATCTTCAACGCCGAGCATTCCATTTTCAGTGTGGAAGAAAACATGGTTGTGTTCTACATAGTTGGCCACAAGTGTTGGGATACCAATACCTAAGTTAATAATTTGACCATGCTCTAATTCTTTAGCAGCACGTCGAGCGATAGCTTCCTGAATTGGATTAGCCATGTTCGATAACACCTTCCTTTGTCAAAATCTTCTTCGCTAAAATGACGCGATCAACGAATAGGTGAGGTGTAACGATTTCATCACTTTTTAACTCGCCAACTTCAACAATTTCATCCACTTCGACAATAACCGTTTTAGCAGCTGTTGCCATTAGAGGGTTGAAGTTTCGCGCTGTTTTGTAATACACAAGATTGCCTAATGTATCTGCTTGATGAGCACGAATAATTGCTACATCTGCCTTTAACGCCTCTTCTAGCACATATTCTCCGTCGGCAAATGTTTTTGTTTCTTTACCTTTTGATAAATTTGTTCCATAAGAGGTTTTTGTATAATAGCCCGCAATCCCTGCGCCGCCCGCTCGAATAGATTCTGCTAATGTGCCCTGTGGCAATAATTCAATCTCAATTTCACCACGTTGGAAGGCATCGCCTACATCTCGATTTCCGGTGAAATAAGAGCCTATCGCTTTTTTTACTTTCTTTTGTTCTAGTAATTTTCCTAAGCCTTTACCTTGCTCACCGAGGTTATTACTAATAATGGTTAAGTCCTTTACTTCAAGTTCTACTAAAGTATCTATTAGTGTCAGAGGGCCACCTACAAGACCAAAGCCGCCAACCATGATCGTTTGACCAGTTTGGACACAATCTAGTGCCTCTTCCGCTGAGTTATAAATTTTCATTCTTTTTCACTCCGTTATTTTTGAATAAGTGCGTCACTGATTTCAAACCAGGAAGGGATACCGGCTGTCAAAAGACAAATGTATCCAAGTTCAGCTAAGCGAGGTTCATCTACGCCTTTTTCACGTGCTTTTTTTGCCCAATAATCTGTTTCTGTATTCTTTAAAACAGTAGTGTAGATTCCTGTCATTAAAATGTATTTCATTTGTTCATCGACTATATTTGATTCAAGTAATTTAGCAGATAAAGCGTTTTCATCACCCGTTATAAAAAGGGAGACGAGTTGTTCATAGTATTTTTTGCTTTCGTTAGTGGAAGCGAAACTTGCGTAATAACGTACAATATCTGTAGCTGTTGCATCGTGAGAAATTTTTTCAGCCTGGGTGCCAGTCAGTTCAAGTGCATATTCAAAAGATTGAAGTCCAATTTGTAATGCTTTTTCTCCACCGTAGTAATAGGCAACAAGTAAATACTCAGCTAATTCTCCAAGAGTAGCACCGCCATCGATAGCACCTTTTGTATGATAAACCATGCTTCGTGCATAATGTCTAGCGGAATTCATTCCTACTAGTAAAATATCTTTTTCTTTTACAGAAAGTACTCCCTCAGCCATAGCCGCGCCACGTAATGCAGTGTAATGGTCTAACATTGCCGGATTGTAATCATGCATTTTTTGTACCCAACCTGGTACGACATCATAAACTTTTTTAAAGTAATCTAATCCAGTTGCCATCTATTTTCACTCCTTTTAAAAAATAAAAAAGGCCACACTACTCTCATGAACACGTATCAAAAGTGTCATTGAAAGTAATGAGGCCAACAGTCAAGTGGGGAATAACAAAGAAAGGTTATTTCCTTGTAGCCACCTGATAGGCTGTATATTAAGGTTAATTAAATATTCACATAAAATTCGACAAATTTCAATCTTTTTTTTTATAATTTTTTTACAAAATCTTTTATTGTTGGATTAACGTCGCTTCGTTCCTCGAATACAAGTGTGTAATGATTGCTATCAGAAGTGATTTTGTGGATATTTTTTGCGTGTTGTTGTGTTTCAATATAGGATTCAGCTAAAAATAGCGCCGGCATTGAGCCAATACCACCTGTTGAATGTACCAGCAAAACTGGGCATTCTACATTAGCAAATACTTCAGCTGGTTTGTAATCGTAGAAGCTTTGGAAGTCTTGTCGAATTTTTGCCTCATCGGATTTATTCTCCCAGTGTCCATCTACTTCAGCTATCTCATAGCGGCCAACACTTTCCATATGCTCATCCCAAACTACTCCAAGATTGCTATAGATTTTTTTGATTTCCTCCAAATAGGCTTCTGCGGTTTCATAATTTTTACTAATACGACCCAGAGAAGGCTCAACTATTTGTCGTTGATGATCCGTACATGTAGCAGCCCCATCAAGTAAAATGACACCTTTCACATCATCTCGTTTACTAGCGACATTTGCCATAATGAACCCACCCATTGAGTAGCCCATTAATATTGGATTTTGGATATTTAATGCATCGATTAAACTAATGATATCTTGTGTATGTTGCTCGATACCTGTATTTTCTGTCGCAGCGGAACTATTACCACGGCCTCTTAAATCGACAGAAATAAATCGGTAATCTCCTTTAAGTAATTCAGCGTAGTAATGTAGTTGTTTATTATTTCCTGTTAAGCCATGCACTCCAATGATGACACCTTGTGTTCCTTCATATTCAGCATAAGCTAGCGTACCGCCGTTGACTTCGATTGAACGATATTCCATATGTATCCTCCTTATGTTAAAAGTCTAAAATTATTTGTACACCTACTTTCTGGAAATGTCAAAATATTTTTATAGATTTGACTAAAAAAATGCTCAGTTGAATGTCAAAATTCACATTAAAATTGTTATGAATGACAGACGTGTAATTATCTATGCCAGAGCATTTAAATTTGTTTCTAATGTTCTTATGGGTACAATAGAAATGAAACTTATCCTAGAAAGGACAAATTTTAAATGTCAAAAATACAAATACCTATATCAGTTTTGAATTTGGCTCCTATACGCAATGGGCAAGGGCCTAAAGAGGCCATTGATGCAATGGTGGATTTGGCGCAAGCAACTGAGAAAATGGGCTACACAAGATATTGGATTGCTGAGCATCATAATACGTCAACACTAGTAAGCTCAGCTACCTCTATTTTAATTAAACATACGTTAGAGAATACTGAACATATACGCGTTGGTTCTGGCGGAATCATGCTACCTAACCATTCTCCTTTAGTAGTTGCCGAACAATTTGGAACAATGGCGACACTATATCCTAATCGATTAGACTTAGGTTTGGGTCGAGCACCTGGTACAGATATGCTAACAGCAAATGCACTAAGAAGATCTCAAAAAGATTCTGTTTACACATTTCCAGAAGATGTTAAGTCATTGCTTAAATATTTTGAGCAGGAAGAACTCCAAGGTTATATAAAAGCTTATCCAGGTGTTGGCACGAATATTCCTATTTATATTCTTGGTTCATCGACAGATTCAGCTGTGTTAGCCGCTAAATTAGGCTTACCATATGTATTTGCTTCCCATTTTGCACCTAGACATATGGAGGAGGCAATTTCGATCTATCGAAATAGATTCCAACCTTCCAAATACTTAGAAGCCCCATATATGGTAGTTTGTCTTAATGTGATAGCAGCTGAAAGTGATGAAGAAGCAAAATTTGAATCTACAACGATGCAGCAATTTTTCTTGAACGTTGTACGTGGCTCACAAGTGCCGTTAAGCCCTCCAGTTGAAAACATGGATTCACTTTGGAGTCCATCTGAAAAAGAAATGGCTACCTCGATGTCCAGTATGATTTTATTGGGAGATAAACAATCCATTCGAGAGCAGTTAACCGATTTTCAAGAAAAGTATAATGTGGATGAAATCATGGCGGTATCTTATATTTATGATCCTGCCAAACAGAAACGTTCTTATGAAATTTTAAAAGAGGTCGTTGATGGCGATTAATAATACTTCACCGTCTTTAAAAAATAACGAAAAAGTCTTTTAAATATAAGTTAGATTATTCAACAATCGCGCCCGTTTCTGGAATAAACTATACAAAAATAACCCGTTCGAAAAATGCACTTTTTCGAACGGGTTATTTAATTATTTCATACGCTAATGAAGTCACTTCACTTTTTTGGATCATTTATCAAAAGGATTATTAAACCTTTGCTTATTTTTAAAGGAATACTGTATCGGATAACCTGTTTAAAGAATTGTTAAATCCTTGTTAAGCCCTAAAATGGAAATAAGCGCTAATCCTTTTTACAGGAAAGTGCCCGTTTCTTGAAATACAAGAGTTCATCGAGTATTGTAGGTAAAATATAGAAATAGAGTATTACTATTCTATTAATTCCATTAGTAGATTTGTAAAAAAACGTAAGGAAAAAGGTAACTTTTCGTTAACACAATCTTTATTAAGCTATACATATATCTACATATTAGTTTAACATCCCTTTTCTAAAATAAATTTGTAAGATATTTTAGATGGGAGATGGAGAAAATGAGCAAAAAATTATTAATAGGTACAGGAGTGGCATTATCGTTATTATTCAGCCCATTCAGTCAGTCGTTTGCAGTAGAACAAACAGTAGGTGAAAGAAAACAAGTGGAGAATGTAGCACACCGTGGTGCAACAGGTTATGCACCTGAAAATACGATCGCTGCTTTTGATCTAGCAGTTGATATGAAAGCCGATTATATTGAAATCGATGTTCAAAGAAGTAAAGATGGTGAATTAGTATTGATCCATGATACAACAGTGGATCGTACAACAGATGGAACGGGAAAAGTAGGGGAATTAACATTTGAACAGCTTAGAAGTCTTGATGCAGGTAGTTGGAAAGGGGAACAATTTGCAGGAGAATCAATCTCAACATTTGAAGAGATTCTTGATCGTTACCATGGGAAAATTGGAATTTTAATAGAATTAAAGTCTCCAGAGCTTTACCCTGGTATTGAAGAACAAGTAGCAGAAGCATTAAAAGAACGAAATCTGGATAAACCACAAAATGAAAAAATCATTATTCAATCTTTTAACTTTGAATCAATGAAAAAAATGGACCAGCTTCTTCCTCAAGTTCCAATCGGTGTATTAACTTCTAACCGTGAAGATATAACATCAGAAGCTTTACAGGAATTTTCAACATATGCGGATTGGTTTAACCCAAGTTATGGAATTGTGACTGAAGAATTAGTAAATCAAGTTCACTCTCTAGAAATGCAAATTGGTTCATGGACGGTACGCAGTCAAGAAGCAGCAGACTTCTTATTCGAAATGGGGGTTGACGCGATCATTTCTGATTATCCGGATTATGTAGATCCTAGAAACTAATATTCCTGTAAAATAGTTTATGAAAAGGGGTAGTTGCTACCCCTTTTTTGTTTGGATTCTTGTTGTTGGCTTTTAGATTAAGGTTAATAAAATGGAATTTCCTTCTTTAACTTCTATGAAAATTATAAAAGCTCAAAAATTGAAAATGAACATAACAAAATAAACCCAGTAAAAACATCTTTAAAAAACCTGATCTATCCTGTATAAAAATAAATTCGAGTTTGTCTACAGTCTTAGAGCGTGCTTTAAATATCAAAGCATGCTCTTTTATATTCTTTATAATCGGCTATTAAAAATTATATTCCGCTTCTTTTGCTTCTCGGATTTTAGTATAGGTTTCAGTTAACACAACAGTATCCTCTACTAAACGATCGATTCGGAAGAGTACATCATCACTTACGATTTCTTTCCGGTGAAAGTCTCTTTCTTCAATAAATACGTATGTTTGAACAATCTGAGCTTTCATATAAGATAAAATCGGTTTTAACTGCTGCTCGGCAATTAAATAATGTTTGGGTGACCCAGCTGTTACAAGCATACTCACGACTTTATCCCGAAATGCATTGACGGGTAGTAAATCAAAAATATTTTTTAAAGTTGCAGGGATAGAAGCCTGAAAAATAGGTGTTCCGATAATAATCGCGTCAGTCTCCATGATAGTTTTTGTTACATATCCCGTGTCGCCTTCATATTCCAAGTAATTTCTCCCATCACTAAATTCGACATTATATTCGGCTAAGTCTATTAATGTCAATTCTGCGTCTGGATATTTTTCGGTAATAGATTTAAATGTATAGTTCATAGCAGTGCGTGTTTTTGAGCCAATTCTTGAACCTGACAATCCTACAATTTTCATAATAGGAGCCTCCTAATTCTTTGCTGTGTATTTTTTAATTGCCGGTAATATTTCGTTACCGATCAATTCAATGTTCTTTACTAATTTCTCATATGGTATACCGCCAAAGTCCATTTGTGCAATATAACGCTGGTGACCAAATAGTTCATATTGATAAAGAATCTTTTCAATTATTTGCTGTGGGCTACCAATATTCATCACATCACGCGGATCAGCGCCTTGTGCAAATTGCTGTTTTGGATAACCATGTCCATTAATCAATTGCATCCCTTGATTCACGTGAGGGTAGGTTTCACTTTGAGCCTGTTGAGTAGATTCGGCAGCATAGAAAAATCCGGCAGTTGCAACTGGAAGAGTAGATGGATCAAAGCCGCTACGCTCGGCAGCCTCCCGGTATGCATCAATAGAATATTTAAAGCTTGTAGCAGGTCCACCTAATGTAGCAAGCATCATTGGAACACCAGCGTAACCAGCCTTAATAGCACTAGTTGGAGGTCCTCCAACTGCACGCCAAATTGGTAATGAGCCGTTTTTAGGACGTGGTATTACTTTTGCATTATTTAAGGAAGCGCGGAATTTCCCGTCCCAATTGACGACTTCCTCTTCATTTATTTTCAATAACAAATCAAACTTTTCTTCAAACAACTCTTCATAATCGCGAACGTTATAGCCCAACAAATCAAAAAGACCAACACGAGATGCACGACCAGCTATGATTTCAGCCCGCCCATTGGAAATTAAATCAATCGTTGAAAAATCCTCATATACACGAACTGGATCGGACGTACTAATAATGGTAGACGAGCTCGCGATTTTAATTTTACTAGTTGCCTGAGCTATTGCTGCTAACACAACAGAGTGTGCTTGAGTTGCAAAATACTCCTGATGGCTTTCTCCGACACTAAAAAAGTCTAAACCTGCTTGCTCCGCTAGCTTAGCCAAATCTATAATCTCATGTATACGTTGTTCAGCGGAAATACGTTCTCCTGTATGTGGATCTGGGATATGGTCACCGAGAGTATACAGGCCAAATTCAAGACCCTTACTTTG
The DNA here is from genome assembly GCF_037104765.1 of Psychrobacillus mangrovi. Lineage (NCBI taxonomy): Bacteria > Bacillati > Bacillota > Bacilli > Caryophanales > Bacillaceae > Psychrobacillus > Psychrobacillus mangrovi. The sequence goes on from NZ_JBAWSY010000010.1 coordinate 53,070, forward strand.
GTCAATTCTATATTTTTCCATTTATATCAACCTTTCTATTAATAAGTATGTGTAATCTATTTAGAACTTACCTTACTTGCGTCTGGTTTCACTATCTTGCTTTCAAATTTATTTGAATGATGATAGTATAATCTGAAACAATATTTAATGTAAGTACGTACTTAAAAGTGGTATAGTATACAAAAGGATACTAAGGGGCGAATATATAATGGAGATGCAGCCAGAACTATGTCGTGTAGAAGATGCTTTAGGTATATTAGTGGGAAAATGGAAACCAATTATATTATTAATTCTATTGCAGAATGGAACAAAACGATTTAGCGATTTAAAAAGAAGCATACCAGGAATTACTCAAAAAATGCTTACAAATCAGCTCCGCGAATTAGAGGAAGAGGACATTATTACTCGTAAAGTATACCCTCAAGTACCTCCCAAAGTGGAATATTCCATTACAGAATATGGAAAGAGCTTAGAGCCTATTTTAGTCGCAATGCATGAATGGGGAACAGCACATACACTCCATAAAATGAAAAAAAGCCAGCAAACATTGTTCAGAATCGAATAACAATGACAGCTATGTTCGGAGAAGTATGTTTCCATTAAATTCACTGAATATTACTTCCTTATGCTAGATAACTGAAAATAATTAACTGTACCCTATAGAATCGGCACTTAAAAAGTGTTATCTATAGGGTGCTTTTGTATAATGAAGAAAATAGGAATGAGGATAAAGAGGTGGTATAAGTATGTGTGGTCGTTATACATTATTCACTAATTACGAACAGCTTATTGATCGCTTTGATATTGCAATCTCAATGGAGGAAGAGTTCTATACTCCAAGTTTTAATATAGCACCTTCCCAACAGGTTGTTGCAATAATAAATGATGGAAAAAACAATCGAATGGGTCCTTTGAAGTGGGGACTTGTCCCGCCATTCGCAAAAGACGAAAAAATAGGTTATAAAATGATAAACGCTCGCTCGGAAACAGTAGATGAAAAGCCAAGTTTTCGTCAAGCATTTTTAAAGAGACGTTGTTTAATCCCTATGGACTCTTTCTATGAGTGGAAAACGAACTCTGATGGAAAAGTACCAATGCGAATTAAAATGAAATCAGATGAAGTTTTTACAGTGGCAGGATTATGGGAAATATGGAAAGCGCCGAATGGTAAAAAAACATATACTTGTACGCTTCTAACAACGGAAGCTAATACCCTAATGAAGGACATCCATCACCGTATGCCTGTTATATTGAAACGGGAGAATGAGAAGGAATGGTTGGATTCATCTCTTCAAGACAAAGAGGAACTAAAAAGCTTACTGGTAGCTTATGATGCATCTTTAATGGAAGCCTTTCCTGTTTCAAGTGAGGTAAATTCACCAAAAAATAATCACATAGGTTTATTAAATTCATTATAAAAAGGGGTCATTCAAATAAGAATGGTACTTTAAAAGTAGTGGATTTGTTAAAAAAGGGGACATCCTGATATAGGTTATCCCTTTTTTATATTATTATTTTGTCAGTTGTGTAATTTCTATATTGAAGGAATTCACATATTTTTATTGAATTAAGATAATGGTTGATTTATTAAATAATAAAAATGAATATAGAAAATATACTTATGAGGGGAAGATAACCGGGGGTATCGATTGGGCTAACACCTCTGTAGGAGATTTTAGATTCGACTTTGCACGAACATTATCTATTTTTCAACTAGAAGGGAAATCAAGCCGGTTATGTTCAAATGAATGTATAGAAAAATAGTTATTCAAAAAAATTAACTTCTCCTTTTCTTTCTCATCCAAAAGGGAGTAATTATAATAAGGAACAAGACCATAAATCCATATAAATAAGTCGTGGGAACATTTTTTACAATTCCAAAGACTATTGCTATTTCAATGACAACAGCCGGAATTTTACCAAGCGTACTAGCAACCATAAAAAACCATCCGCTAATGGAAGTCAATGAAGCTCCTGCGGTAACTAGCCCGGATGGAACAAAAGGAATGATTCTAAATAGAATAATTAAAGTAAATACCTTCATAGGAGAGCTGTTTTTTATTACGTTGAATATAGAATGATTAAACCAATCTTGCCGGACCTTGGAAAATCCCCAACGATACAAATGAAAACCAAAGAGTGCTCCTAGGATTTCTCCTGTAAATGTAAGAATGGATCCCCATATTAAACCAAGTGCATCAATGTTTATGGCAGTAACAAATAAACTTGGTACGAATCCAATTGCACCAATCCCCAAATTCAACAGGAGTAGTAAAAGAAATTTTAGGGGTGTACTCAATATCGGAATAAGTTGTGTAGATTCTTCCACTATTATAAACCACCTATCATTTGGCCATTCCGCTCAACTTTAAATAAAGTAATCTTTGCTGCATTATACATTGCTTTGTAAACAACATCAATCTAGCGAACACCAATAATAAATGGAATAATTTTACTTCCTATATAAACCACCTAATTGTATATTATAGGTACTAAATAATAAAGGAAGTGTAGATATTGTCTGACCGAATAACTATAAACGACAATATTAAAAAAAAATTAAATGCTGACTGTGGAAACTGTTTTGGTTTGTGTTGCGTAGCTTTACCTTATGCAAAATCTGCAGACTTTCCAAATGACAAAGACGGGGGTACTCCTTGTTCAAATCTGCAATCTGATTATCGCTGTGGAATTCATCAAAACCTTAGAAATGAAGGATATAAAGGCTGTACGGTATATGAATGTTTTGGTGCAGGACAAAAAGTGTCCCAATTCACATATAAAGGAAAGGATTGGCGAGACAACCCTTCCCTAGCAAAGGAAATGTTTGATGTATTTCCTATCATGCAGCAGCTTCATGAAATGCTTTCTTATTTAAGCGAAGCGCTTCATCGAGATGAGTCAAAGCCTATATATAGAGATATACAAGCAGTTCTGGAAAAAACGGAGGAACATACTCACTTGCCTCCTCAGTCGATTTTGACTCTCGATGTTCACGCACACAGAGCGGTTGTAAACGAAATTCTTCTTCGTATGAGTGAACTCGTTCGATCTAAAGCTCCAGTAAAGAAGCAGAAAAAGATTGGTCGGGGAATAGAACTGTTAGGTGCAAACTTAAGAGGAGCAGATCTAAGAGGATCAAACCTTAGAGGAGCGTTTCTAATTGCAGCTAACCTACAGAATGCGGATCTAAGGCTTTCTGATTTTATCGGAGCAGACTTGAGAGACGCAGACTTAAGCGGAGCGGATCTAACTGGGAGCATTTTTCTTACACAAGCACAAATAAACGCTGCAAAAGGAGATCAGAATACTAAATTGCCATCCTCGTTAAAGACTCCTTTTCATTGGACTAATTAAACAAATAATATAGTCGTTACTTTGAGAAGAATTTCTGAAAATAGTAAGCATCATCTAATAGATTAGGTGGATTGCTCCCGAAATTGCATCTTCGGGAGCTAACAATAGAAATAGGACTGCATCAATTTTTTTATTATCCAAAAAGCTTTTAACCTGTCTTCAATAGTTACAGAAAGGCGACGGACAGACTACAGCCACAAGATTACCGAAAAGAAGGGGTGGTCGTGATGGAAGTCACGACCACCCCTTCAAGAAATTCTACGTTAATGATGTGGCAATAAGGATGTCCAAAGCACTCTGTAACGATCGGAAACAGGTTCAACGGGAGTGATTAGCTCTTTTCTAAATACTGAAAAGACTCATTGATTGTTTCTAATGTTGTGTTCATTTAATATGATTTTTATAATCTGATATACGAGGAGCAAACACATGAAAGCACTTATTTTTGATGAATTTGGTGGACCGGAAGTACTGCAATACAAGGAAATTGATGCCCCTATCATAAAAGACAATGAATTATTGGTAAGAATGAAAGCGATTGGATTGAATTTTGCAGATATCTACAGAAGAAAGGGAAACTACCATCTTGCAGGTAAGCCTCCATATATATTGGGATATGAAGGTGCAGGTGTAGTAGAACAAGTAGGTAATAAAGTAACAAAATTTAAAGTTGGTGATCGTATAGCTTTTGCAGATGTCCCATTTGCTAATGCTGAGCTGGTCGCAGTTCCGATGGATAAAGTGATACTGTTACCAAGTGATATTTCCTTTGAAACAGCTGCATCTGTTTTACTACAAGGGTTAACCGCCCAGTATTTAACGAAGGATAGCTATGAAGTTAAAGCTAATGACACAATTCTTGTACATGCAGCTGCAGGTGGTGTTGGTCAAAACCTTGTTCAAATCGGTAAGCTATTAGGAGGAAAAGTTATTGGTCTTACATCCTCTTTAGAAAAATCTAAAGCAGCATCCGCAGCAGGAGCAGATTTTGTCTTTTTATATAGTGAAGATTGGAATAGAAAAATAAAAGAGGTAACAAACGGTTTAGGCGTGGACGTCGTTTATGAATCAGTCGGTTCTACCTTATCGGAAAGCTTCGAAGCAACAAAAGTAGGTGGAACAGTCGTCTTTTATGGAATGTCCGGGGGCGATCCTGATCCAATTGATCCGAGAATGCTTATGGATACTTCAAAAACTCTTACAGGTGGGGATTTATGGAATGTCCTCACTACATTTGAAGAAAGAAAAACACGTTCAACACAATTATTTAACTGGATTACTGAAGGGAAAATAAAAGTGAATGAACCGACGACTTTCTCCTTACGGGATGGTGCTCAAGCACACACACTATTAGAAAGTAGAAGAAGTGTCGGGAAAATTTTATTAATACCGTAAAAAAAGTAATTGTGAAATATCTGTGACATTTTAAATTAATTTCATTTATCTCGAAATCGAAGTAGTTTACAATCTTATATATTATCTGGTAATATATCGTTTGTTATTAAAAAATTTTTTGGAGGAATAACAAGTGAATATATTAGTAGTAAAAGCAAATAACCGTCCAGCTAATGAAGCTGTTTCAAGTAAAATGTACGAAACATTTATGGAAAATATCGAAGGTGCAAATGTAACCACTTTTGATGTATTTAAAGAAGATATGCCTTACTTCGGTCAAGATCTTTTCAATGCTTTTGGAAAAGTTCAAAACGGTGAAGAGTTAACTGACTTAGAAGCACGTCTATTAGCTGCAAAACAAAAAGCAATGGACGCATTAACTGCTGCTGATGTAGTAGTATTCGCATTCCCATTATGGAACTTAACAATTCCAGCACCATTACAAACGTTTATCGATTATGTGTACCAAGCTGGTTTCACATTCAAATACACAGAAGATGGTCAAGCTGTGCAATTAATGACTCACAAAAAAGCGATCATCTTAAATGCACGTGGAGGAGTTTATTCAACTCCAGAAGCTGCACCAATGGAAATGTCTGCAAACTACATCAAAAATGTAGCAGGTGGCGTATTCGGTATGCAAATTACGGATGAAGTTATCATTGAAGGGCACAATGCAATGCCTGACAAAGCAGAAGAAATTATTGCAGCTGGTTTAGAAAAAGTAAAAGAAGTTGCTCAAAGCCTTTCTACAATTAGTATAATTTAATTAAGTACTTATAAAAAACGTTCACAAGTCTAATGCTGACTAGTGAACGTTTTTTTATATAGACAGGTCAAATGTTTATCCCATTTATATAAGGGAAAATAATTGGTAATTAAATTGTTAAAAGGAGAGGTTATTTCGTATGGGGAAAACTGTTGCCGAGGTTGTAGTGGATCAATTGTCTTTATTGGGGGTCAAGCGAATTTACGGAGTTGTTGGGGATGCTATTATCGGACTATTGGATGCACTGGACAAACAGGGAAAGATTCAGTTTATTCCTGTGAAGCATGAGTCAGTTGCGGCATTTATGGCATCTGCTGAAGCTAAGCTAACGGGAAGACTTGCGGTTTGTACGGCTACGATGGGACCAGGGGCAGCAAATCTACTGAATGGCCTCGGAGATGCCTATTCGGATAAAGCACCTGTGTTAGCACTGACAGGCCAGGCACCACTTAACAAAATAGGTACAGACTATCAGCAATATGTTGATCAACAAGAACTATTTAAACCATTTGCCACTTATTCCGCAAATCTTGCTAGTGAGGATGCGATTGTTGATTTACTTGTAAAAGCGTCACAGATCTCCTTAGAGCAGCGGACAGTCACTCATATTTCTATTCCGAAGGATTTATTTCAGAAAGAAACAAGTAAGAAACCTCGAAAGCTACCGTCAGTGATAGAAGGGACAACCTCTTTCCAAATGGAAGATTTAAAAGAGGTGGCGGAAGTGATGAAATCAGCAACTAAGCCAATGATTCTAGCTGGGGCGGGAGCGGCTAATGGATCTTCGTCTCTTGAAGAACTTTCAAAAATTTGGGGAGCAGGTATTTTAGTCAGTCTAGGCGGTAAAGGGGTGTTTGAGGAAATGACGCCACAGCTTCTCCAAGGAATAGGAGAAGGGGGAAATCCTTATGCAGCTGAAGTCTTCAAGGAATCTGACGTTGTTCTACTCGCAGGAGTGACATGGTGGCCAGAGGGGTACGTGCCGAAAAAAGCAAGGATTATTCAAATTGATACCCACTTTGAGAATGCTACTAAAAGCATTCCAGTAGAAGTTGGTGTCAAAGGTAAAGTAGAACATGTTGTTCCGCTTCTCTTACAAAGCTTAGCTGACTATAAAGCGAGTTCCGAGTGGTTGTCGCGTATCGAAGAAACGAAAGGAAAATGGTCCAAACAAAACGAAGAAGAAGGTCAAAGGTCTGGTTTTCCTGTCTATCCTTCTCGCATAGTTAGAGCTATTGAAAAAACAATCGCTGAAGATGCGGTACTTACATTGGACACAGGAGATGTAACGGTTTGGTTTAACCGTAATTTCCGTCCTAATAAGCAGAGAGTTTTATTTTCCGGCTATTGGCGCTCCATGGGCTTTGGACTACCAGCTGCCATTGCGGCTAAGCTTGAACAACCTGAAAAACAAGTAGTTGCTGTTGTAGGAGACGGTGGTATTGAGATGACCCTGGCTGACCTTCTAACTGCCACTCGCTATAACTTGGATATCACAGTAATCGTATTTAATAATGGCTCGTTACAAATGGAAATAGATAAAATGCAAGCGGCTGGAGATAGAGAATTAGGAACACAACTAACGAACCCAGACTTTGTTCAAGTAGCAGAAGCTTGCGGGTGGACCGGTCTCCGTGCTGAAACGGATAGTGAATTGGAAACAATTCTCGAACAAGCAATCAGAACAAATGGTCCGACCTTGGTTGATATTCCCACTGCTCAGGAGTTCTTTCCAGAAACAAAGTAAACATAAATAGAAGAAAGTCCTGTGTTCAACTCACACAGGACTTTTCTTTATGAAAGTATTACGATTCCTTCGTATTTGTAGGAACTCTTACACCGAGTCGTTCTTGTTCTTGCTCTGCTAGGATTTCGTTGTCTTCTGCATTATCACGAGTGACTTTTTGAGTAAGGATTGCCCCAACTGCCACTAATATCATTACGGCAATATAATATCCCTTTTCATTGAGCTCTAGGTTATCTGCATTATAAAGACCAATACTAAACATGAAGACACCAGCGAATAAAGTAAAATAGGATAATGCAGTGAATGCCATTGTATTCCGCCTTCTATATTTTCTATTGTTCATAAAAAACTCCCTTCTTCCTTTCTAATATATATTCAGAAGTAAGGAAAAATTACCCTTTAACTTTAATTTGCAGGCTTATATATTTTCGATTAATTCCTTTAAGTATGGACCAGCCGTAATCATCTTCGCTCCATACCAAAACATCTCTCCATCTACTAAAATAATTTTCGTATTCGGAAGAAAGTCCTGGAACTCAGCTATATGTTTTTCTTGGAATGGAAAAGGCTCAGAAGCTAATAAAAGAACGTCGAGGTTTGACTTTGCAAATTCCTCCTTTGTCACTGAAGGATACCTGGAACCAACTTTCTCAAATGGATTATGGAAACCTAGCGTATAAAGAACATCATTAATATAGGTGGTTCCACCAACAACCATATAAGGTTTTCGCCAAATGGCGTAAGCAGCTTTTTTTATATTGCCAACAGGTGTAGCGGGGAATGAAGCTTTACATGAAGCGATGATCTCATCTGCTTTCTGTTCTTTATTGGTCAGCAATCCCAAAGTTTTTATAAAACGATAGGCATCTTTGATTGACTGTACTTCTAAGACAAAAACTGGTGCAATTTTTTCTAAGGCTTGCACGATTTCTTTCGTATTTTCTTCCTTTTCAGCAAGAATCAAATCTGGTTGTAATCCACGTATTTTTTCCTCATTTACTTCTTTTGTCCCACCGACAATTTCTACTTTATCTACAGTCTTTTTAGGGAAAATACAATATTTTGTACGTCCAATTATTTCATTATCTAAACCTAAAGCAAATAGTGTTTCCGTAATAGCAGGGCAAATAGAAACAATACGCTTTGGAGGAGCAGTAATTTTCACTTCTCTTCCAAGATGATCATTTAATAGTTGTGACATTTTACTTCTCCTATTCTATTAAAATTAAGAAAGCTTATAATGCTATACTTCAATATCGGACGAAAATTGTCCTTTAAAATCTTACTTTCCTATTCTATCAAGTAATTTATGCAAGCGCTTGCATTATCGTTGTAGAAAGATTAGAATATTTCTAACACTTGGTAAATATGGGATGGTGAAAGTAATGGAGCCTTGGTGGAAACGGAGTATCGTATATCAGATTTATCCTAGGAGTTTTATGGATTCTAATGGAGACGGGATCGGTGATTTGCAAGGTATTATCTCCAAAATAGATTACTTGAAGAACCTCGGTATAGATGTTATTTGGTTAAGTCCAGTCTATGATTCTCCGAATGATGACAATGGCTATGATATTCGTAATTATCAAGCGATTATGCAAGAGTTTGGAACGATGCAAGATTTGGAACAACTGATTGAGGAAGCGAAACAAAGAGGGATTCGAATTGTTATGGACCTTGTAGTCAATCATACATCAGATGAACATGCATGGTTTGTCGAATCACGTTCCTCGAAGGATTCCGGTTATCGTGATTATTATATTTGGAGAGAAGGTAAGGAAGAACAGCCTCCAAATAATTGGGGTTCTATTTTTTCTGGCTCCGCATGGGAAATGGATGATAAGACCGATTCTTATTATTTGCATTTATTTTCGAAAAAACAGCCTGATTTGAACTGGGAACACGGGCCTCTTCGAAATGAGATCTTTGATATGATGAAGTTTTGGTTAGAAAAAGGAATTGGCGGCTTCCGGATGGATGTTATTAATTTTATTTCAAAAGACGAGAAGCTCCCTAACGGAACGATTCACGATGAACAAATGTATGGCGATGGAAGTGCTTATTTTATGAATGGTCCAAAAATCCATACATATCTACGGGAAATGAATGAAAAGGTTCTGAATCATTATGATGTGTTAACTGTTGGCGAAATGCCCGGCGCTTCTCCTGAGGATGCTCAAATTTATACAGATCCAGACAACCAAGAAGTGAATATGATCTTTACATTTGAGCATATGAATTTAGATAGTGGCCCTAATGAAAAATGGGATGTTCGCCCGTTAGACTTGGTAGCATTAAAACGAAACTTTGAAAAATGGCAGCTTGCGCTTCATGAAGTAGGGTGGAACAGTTTATATTGGAATAATCATGACCAACCACGAGTCGTTTCTCGCTTTGGGGAAGATGGTGCATATCGAGAATTATCCGCTAAAATGTTGGCAATTTGTCTTCATTTGCTCCAAGGGACGCCCTATATTTATCAAGGGGAAGAGATTGGGATGACCAATGTGAAGTTTGATAGTTTAAGTGATTATCGTGATATTGAAACGCTTAATATGTACAAGGAAAAGCGCCAACAGGGGATTGCTCATGAAGCAATTATGTCTAGTATTTATGCAAAAGGTAGAGATAATGCTCGAACTCCTATGCAATGGGCACCAGACGGCGGCTTTACAACCGGGACACCATGGATTCGGATGAATACCAATACTACTTTTATTAACGTAGAACAAGCGCTTGCGAACGAATCATCGATTTTTTATACCTATCAAAAGCTCATACAATTAAGAAAAAAACATGCTATTATCACGCATGGAAGCTTTCAATTATTATTGCCTGATCACCCAGACCTCTTTGTGTACAAACGACAAACAGACGAAGAAGAATGGTTAATTGTAAACAATTTTTCAGATAGACCGAACCAACTTGTATGGAAGGAATTCGTTCCTCATTCCAAAGGTAACGTTATGATTTCTAACTATGAATCTCTTAAAATAGAGGGAGATATTGTGGAAGTACGTCCTTACGAGTCATTTGTGCTCGCTTTTGAAAGGAGAAAGTCAATTGAAGAAAGTACTTGGAGTTGACATTGGAGGAACAAAAATACGGTTAGGTGTTGTAAATGAAACTGGTAAAGTTTTATCAGATACAACAATTCCAACTATTTTACCGTTATATCCTTATTTAGAAGAACAAGTTTTAAAGATGATTGAAAATTTTCCTGATATATCGGGTATCGGAATTGGTACTAGAGGAATGGTCGATGCCAAAACAGGAGTTGTCACTTTTGAAACGGAGCTGGAAGGATGGCAAGGAACCCCTGTAAAAGCTCAGCTAGAGGCAGCAACAAGTTTACGTGTAGAGATTAACAATGACGCAAATTGCGCTGCGCTAGCAGAAGGCAGACTTGGTGTAGCGAAAGACTACGAAAGAGTAGTTTGTTTAACGGTAGGAACTAAACTGGGAGGCGGCTTCGTTTTTGGTGGAAATGTCGAGAACGGAGTACATGGTGGTGCAGGAGAGGTTGGTCACTTGATATTGTATCCACATGGATTGCTATGTGGCTGTGGTAGACAGGGCTGCAGTGAGCAATATGTTTCTGGTACTGCATTAAAGAGATTGATTGACGAGGAAAATGTCATCGATCCAAATACAGGAGAATTGGTAATAGCTCATAATTTGTTTCGTTTGGCATCTTCAGGACTCCCAAGTGCTGTAACAGTTCGGGAGCGATTTCTTTCGGATTTTGCCATTGTCATATCTAATCTACAAGCAGTGTTAGATATGGATTGCGTTGTAATCGGCGGAGGGGTTGCAGATTCGGCCGATGATTGGTGGGAGGGTCTTCTTGCAAAAGTGGAGCCACTGAAACTAAAACCATTTGAGATAAAGCGTGCAAGTTTCGGAAATGAAGCAGGAATGCTTGGAGCGGCTATGCTTGTAATGGATGATACAATTTAATAGAAAAAACGTTTTGTCCATTGGGGTCAAAACGTTTTTTATTTGAAATCGGATGGTCTACTCGAATAATCGGATGGCTAAGTAGTAAAATCGGATGGTTTACTCGAATAATCGGATGGTTAAGCAGTAGAATCGGATGGTTCACTCGAATAATCGGTTGGCTAAGCAGTATAATCGGATGGTTCACTCGAATAATCGGATGGCTAAGCAGTAAAAACGGATGGTTCAACCAAATAATCGGAGGGTCTATTCTCTTCTCCTTCCAACAAAAAAGTAGTGCAAACCATTTATTTGGTTTACACTACTTTTTTTAATAGCCAGGTTTATTTAGAATCTTAAACATATTCGTTTTATAACCTTCTACTCCTGGTTGGTTAAATGGATTGATGTCGAATAAGTATGCACTATACGCACAGGCAATCATATAAAAATATAACAAGTGGCCAAGATGCTGCTCATCAAGTTGATCCATTGTAATTGTAACCTGAGGCACACCGCCCTGGAGATGCGCAGATGCTGTTGCTTCATGACAAGCTGCGTTAAACTCGTGTAGTGTTAGACCACTTAAGTAGTTCAGTTCATCCCCGTCATTTTCTGCTTCAAAAACAGTCAAATCAACTGGAGTTTTTTCAACCATCAAAAATGTTTCGAACAACATACGTTTACCATCTTGAATGTATTGTCCTAAAGAATGCAAATCTGTTGAATATGAAACAGACGAAGGGAAGATTCCTTTCCCTTCTTTTCCTTCACTTTCTCCGAATAATTGCTTCCACCATTCTTGTACATATTTCAACTTTTCGTCAAAAGTTGCCAAGATTTCGACAGGATAGCCTGCATCATATAAATGCTTTCGGATAACGGCATATTGAATAGCACGATTGGATTTTGTATCGAATTTACCAAATTCCTGTTCTGCTATTTTTGCGCCGTTGATTAGTTGATCAATATCAAAACCAGCAGCTGCAATCGGTAACAAGCCAACCGCAGTCAAAACAGAATAGCGTCCTCCAATACTATCTGGAACGACATAACGTTGATATCCTTTATTAACAGCGAGTGTACGCAAGGCGCCTTTTTCTTCATCAGTCGTGACAATGATACGTTTGGCAGCTTGATCTCCATATCGTTTTTCCATATACTGTTGTAAAAAACGGAATGCGATAGCAGGTTCTGATGTCGTTCCTGATTTTGAAATGACGTTTATCGTAACCTCTTTATCATCTAAATATGTCATTAATTGCTTTAAATATTCACCACTTACTAAGTGTCCCGCAAAAATTACTTCTATATCTTTAGATTGTTGAAATGGTGTAGATAAAGCTTCTATTACTGCTTTTGATCCTAAGTAGGATCCTCCAATACCTATTACAACTAATACATCGGAATTTGAGCGAATACGGTTAGCAGTTTCTTTAATATCGTCCAGAAAATCTTGGCTAAGAGTACTTGGCCAATCTAACCAACCTAAAAAATCTGCACCTTTTGAAGATTTAGAATGAATTCCTTTATGTATTGCTTCCAATTTGTTTTCCAACTCAGGTGTAAGGAGCTCAAGGTAGTCTCCTGAATAGCTTAGAGAAATATTCATGCTTATCTCCTTTATACAGCATATTTTTCTATCTTTTATTTTACCATTGTTTAGAAAATAAATCGCTCATATTGATGTTTTTCAAAGGAGAGAGAAGAAGGGCATACACCAAAAACAATTAAATTAACCAAAAAATCACATTCTGCTATAACGCAAAATGTGATTTTCTTCTTATTAAAACATTGGGAAAATATATGAGATTAAGAACCAAAGAACACCGAAGAAAATAATGAGATAGGCAGCATATTTAATAAATGTTGCGCCTACTAAACCAGTATCTGTTTTTTCTTCTCGATGTACCTCTACACGTTTTTCTTCATCCATTATTTATCACTCCATCCCTGTTTATTCTTGTAATCTACATACCCTGTAACTACTAATGTAAACAAATAAAGCACACAATTGGTAATCTACCAAATGTGTGCTGTTTAATATTACGATGTATTATGGTGATAAAAAAACTATTGAACTTCCATGTGCAAATCACCTGTTTTGGCTAATCCTCTAGTTTTTAACAAATGATAAACAGTTATAGAAATAAGAGCTGGTAAAACTACTCCTAATACAATATACATCAGGAGAACTCCTATACCTTGATTTGCCAAGATATTTAGGGGAGCAATAAAGGAATTTAGTCCAAGTCCAGCTAATGTATAAGGAACTTGAAAGTTAAAAACCAGTATCGTAATCGGTGCACAAATAACGGAAGCGAGAAATGGACCAATAACAAGACGTGGATTTTTAACGATATTCGGAACTTGCACTTTTGGTGTTAAGAAAGACTGTGCAATATTTGCACCAAGATCGTTTTGTTTCCATGACATCGCTGTAAATCCTGCAAACTGAGCAGTACATCCAATTAATGCAGCTGCACTGGAAACAGGGTCGAGTTGTAAGGCAATTGCAATTGCTGCTGAGGAAGCAGGAGACATTAGGAAGATACTCCACACAAGTGCAATCACAATGGAACCGATAAGAGGTGAACCTGAAACAGAATTTGCAATAAAACTACTTAATGATTCTAATAGTGGAGTAGTTACTGCAGCTAAACCAACACCAGCAACACCTCCAATTAGTATGGAAGCAAATGGGATAGCTAGCATATCTAATTTTGTCTTACCGGCTATGCGTTTTCCAACCCAGATAGCAACGATTGCAGCCAAAACTGCGCTAATCGGTTGTCCTGTAGTGAGTACCCAGGCACCATCTGCACTAAGGTGCAAAGCATTAGCACCAACAGTACTACAAGCCATAGCACTAAATATCACTAATGTATTTCCGCCAAGTTGGTAGGCGATACCAGCTCCAATAGCAGGAGCTAACATAAGCTGTGCAGCCTTTCCAATTACTAAAAAGCCTTCCCAACCTGTAAATGTTCCAAATGTTTCTATAAGAAGACCGATCCCTAGAGTGACAAGAACTGCATTTGCTAATCCTTGGGACCCCTTGTACATTCGGTCGATCAAATATTCTTTCGTCGACTGCTTCATTATGTATTCCTCCTAATATATAGTATTAAATATATTGCGAATTATTAAAAAATAAAAAGCCCTTTTCAGGACCCGCACGCAAAGCTATTGATTGGCTGTTGTCTTATTACCTTAAATAATTTCTCTAATAGCGGCTTCTTGTTGTCTTTTATTCTTGATGTCTGTTCCTCTCTTTTGAAATTGTTATAATATTAATATAATAATTGTTTTTAGTCAATATCAATTTTTTCTAAATTTTATAAAAAACATGTATGGTTACTTGGTAAATACGTACATTCAGCTTTATCATCAAGACGTATAGCAGTAATGTCCCATTTCCCTATTTATAATTGTCCCATTCTTCCCTCAAAATACCCATACGGATTTAATCGTAATATTCTCCTTTATAAAATCTCACTTTACGAATTCGTGCCTCAAGCGTCATACCTAGTTTTTCTCCAACACGAATCATTCTCTCATTACCCGCCCATGTTGTATATCCAACACGAACTAGAGGCATGGTATTAAATAAATGCTCTGTCCAAAGTTTTAAAGCCAAGGGTAGGAATGAAATTAGCTTATACCAAAGCTCTATGGAATAAATTCTAGTAAAATGAACGAGCACTATTTTTTTAGTTTTAGTATATTTAGCAAGTAAAAAAATTAGGAAGAAATTTTATGGTGCCGAAAATTCGGGCCCTATTTTTCTTGGTGTCTAAATCAGTATGATAAAAAGAAATTTGTTCATACTATTTCGTAACTTCCTAAATCTAATAATTATTTGAGAAAATTTATATTAATTTTGCTATTTTGAATTTGAGGTAATCTATTGCTTAAAGGAAAGGGAAAGGTTAGTATTTCTTCATACCAATTATGAATTAATTTTTTTCTGTATATGTCTAGAAGTTTTGATCCGACAAGATTGAAAAGACATAATACAGGAAGTTTGACTAAAAATCAATGATGTAAGGGGTAGTATTAAACTACTCTTTCTTTTTAGAGCCCCTATTTTTCATTCTTTCTCAACCAAAAAATGAAAAATAAGGGCTAGTTAATTTACCAACTAGGAGTTGCTGCTATGTATTTTCTATTAAATATTTTAGGAATTATTGTTGTACTTGGGCTTGTATACTTATGTTCTCCAAGTAAGAAAGAAATTAGATGGAGACCGATTGTTTCTATACTAATTGTAGAGTTCATTGTTACTGCCTTCATGCTAGGAACAAATATTGGTGCTTGGGTCATTAATAAAATTGCCGATTTCTTTTTATGGTTAATTGAATGTGCAAATGCAGGGATTGCTTTTGTTATTCCTTCTTTCTTTGCAAATGAATCGTTAGACTTTTTAGTTAGTGCATTGCTTCCGATTATTTTTGTCGTAACCTTTTTTGATATTCTTACTTACTTTGGTATTTTAACTTGGCTGATCAATAAAGTTGGTTGGGTAATTTCTAAAATATCAGGATTACCTAAATTAGAGAGTTTCTACTCAATTCAAATGATGTTCTTAGGAAATACGGAAGCTTTAGCTGTTATTAGAGACCAACTAGCAGTATTAAAGGATAAACGTTTACTTACTGTGGGAATTATGAGTATGAGCTGTATCAGTGGATCCATTATAGGGGCCTATTTAACGATGCTTCCGGCCGAATATGTATTTAGTGCCATTCCATTAAACTGTTTGAATGCACTTCTCATTGTCAGTTTATTAAATCCAATGACCGTGACAAAAGAAGAAGATATTATTTATACACCTCCTAAATCAGAGAAAAAGGATTTTTTCTCAACTATTTCGAACAGTATGATGGTTGGTATGAATATGGTAATCGTTATTGCAGCTATGCTTATCGGATATGTTGCTTTAACGGCTGCGGTAAACGGAATACTGGGTGTATTTGTTAGTGGCTTGACTATCCAAAAAATCTTTGGTGTTATTTTTAGTCCGTTCGCATTGTTGCTTGGCTTGCCAATGCAGGAAGCCATGTATGTTGCGGAGTTGATGGGAACAAAATTAGCTACAAATGAATTTGTTGCGATGGTAAACCTAAAAGATCAATTACAAACGTTGTCACCACACACTGTAGCTGTAGCAGCGACATTCTTAACTTCATTTGCAAACTTTAGTACAATTGGTATGATTTATGGTTCATACAATTCTCTATTATCAGAAGAGAAATCCGCTATTATTGGGAAGAACGTTTGGAAACTTCTTGTCAGCGGAATCGCTGTTTCATTATTAAGTGCTGCAATTGTTGGTTTATTTGTTTGGTAATAAAATAACGGATTTAACACAAAAAGACTCGAAATTTTTCGGGTCTTTTTTTGTATAAGAAAGTTTTAGTATATAAGCCTCTTCAAGAAGCATATATAGTAATAAAGGAGGGATGTGAAAATGGGAATTATATCAATTATTTTGCAGGTTTTATTAGGATTCGGGTTTTTGATGGCTGGATACGGTAAAGTAACTGGCTCGAAGATGCATGTCGAAGGCTTTAATCATTGGAAGTTGCCACAGTGGTTCCGCGGTGTCACCGGTATTGTTGAATTAGTAGGAGCATTGGCATTATTAATCGGAATTTGGGCGCATAGCTGGGCAGCCGTTGGAGCACTGGTAATTGGAATCACAGCCATTGGCGGGATTTTGACCCATATGCGTGTGAAAGATTCTTTCAAACAAACATCCACGATTTTATTTCTAGGCATATTAGCGTTTATTGTATTTTTCATTAACTTTGGTCATTTATCTAACTTTCCTGGATTCTAATAAAGCTTCATTTAAAAGAAGAGGATGAATTTCATCCCTTCTTTTTTTATGAGTTCAAATAAAAAGGTAAATGATCGAAAATAGTCGAATAAAATAAACAAGTTGCAAATTAAAAAGAATTATTTTAATTAGAAAAGGAGTGTTTTTATTGAAACAAGCTTTATTGATCATAGATGCCCAACAGGAATTGATAGATGGTAATGAAAATGAAAATAGTGTTTTTAAGAAAGAAGAGCTAGTTGCTAATATTAACTTAGTGATATCAAAAGCTTTAGAATCAAATAGTATCGTATTATTTGTCCGGGATACGGATGTTGCGGAGGGAAAAGGGGAAGGCTTTCAAATACACTCGGATATTTCTATTCCCTTGGATGCAAAGGTTTTTGATAAAGCTGCTACCAATTCGTTTCATAGAACTGGATTGAAAAGTCATTTAGAGGAAAACGCTATTAAACATGTTGTAATAATGGGGTGTAAGACAGAACATTGTATTGACACCGCAGTTAGAACTGCAACAGTAAATCATATGGACGTCACTTTAGTTGGTGATGGGCATTCGACGACTGATTCCAAGGTTCTTTCTGCAGAACAAATCATTAATCATCATAATAAAATACTTCATGGTCATTATAATGTGGATCATTTTTCTGTTGTACGGAGTGCGCAGGATGATTTGTTTGAACCGACACATGATACGTATCGATAAAATTTTTTTGAACCGTACCTTTTGGAACCCTTTTTCCGTTTATATAAGTGAAAGACAAATTTTTAGGAGGGATAAACATGCGGCCGCTTGTTGAAAAAACTCCCATAGAAATGAATGATGAATTTGAGATGGCAATCGAGCCTTTTATGCTCGATTTAAAAAAGTATTGTCTATCCCTAACGAATACCAAATGGGACGGGGAAGATTTAATGCAGGAGACCCTTGTGAAAACGTATGAAAGCTGGTTGAATATGCCGAAACAAATATCCAAGTCCTATTTGTTTCGTATAGCTTCTAATGCGTGGATTGATAAACATCGAAAACGGAAAATTGAAGAAGATATGAATCAAGATGTAACCAATATTAAATTAAATGATGAACCTCATACAGAATCATTTATACCTGCGATTAATGCAATACTCAATCAGTTGACAGCCAAACAACGGGCAGTCGTATTGTTTGTGTTAGGTTTTGGTTACACCGTAAAGGAAACAGCTAACTATCTTTCTGCTAGTGAAGGTTCTATAAAAGCTGCTCTTCATCGTGCTCGTAAAAACTTAAAGCGTTTAGATTATAATTCCCTTTACGAGCTAGAAGAAAATACTATTCCGTATATACATGCTTTGAAAAATGGAAATCCCCACGCCGTTTTACGACTTTATCAAGAGGAAATACAAGTTCCGTTAATGCAAGCGTATACTAATGAGCTTAAATCTAATTCGACCCCAATGGTACAATCTTTTGCGGGTACCGGTACTCCTTATGTGCTAATCTCGATTCCAAAGAAAAATGGTGGAGTCCTATTGGTTCCTTTTTATCAATTAGAGCTATCGACATTGCTGTCGCAAATAGCTTGGATGGAGCAAAAAGAGCTTTTAGCTGTAGCCTAAAAAGGAGATTTTATATGTCTAATCTTATTCCATATGTTGTGGAGCAAACAAGTCGCGGAGAGCGTTCCTATGATATTTACTCTAGATTATTGAAAGACCGAATTATTTTCCTTGGCTCAGAAATCAATGATGTAGTTGCAAATAATATTATTGCCCAAATGCTGTTTCTGGAAGCAGAGGATCCAGAAAAGGATATTTCTTTATATATTAATAGCCCAGGTGGATCGGTGAGTGCAGGATTTGCAATTTACGATACGATGCAGATCATTAAGCCTGATGTTCGAACTATTTGTACTGGATTGGCAGCATCTTTTGGAGCAACGATTCTGGTTGCAGGTACAATAGGAAAACGCTTTGCCTTACCGAACGGTGAAATTATGATACATCAGCCGCTCGGAGGAGCGCAGGGGCAGGCGAGCGATATTGAAATTAGTGCCAGACGTATCCTCTTAATGAAAGAACGTATTAATCGCATTTTCTCCGAACGAACAGGCCAGACTATCGAAAAAATTGCAAAAGACTCAGACCGTGATTATTTCATGACAGCAGAAGAAGCAATTAATTACGGTATAATTGATCAGATTATTTAATTGAGAGCTCCTCATCAAAAAGGTGAGGAGCTTTTTATTATCCTGTTACAGTCAAGAAAACGGCTATACCATTAAAAATTTCGTGTATACCGAATAAACGCAGATGTACTCGTTCTTCTTGAGGATGCGTTAAAAGGAAAAGCTTAAGCCTTTGTCGAATTAGTCTTTAATAAAATACACTAATTTGAGGTGATGTAAATGATTAATCAAATGATTGTGGAACAACTGTTTTCCACGGAAGAGCATATGGAAGAACTCTCAGAGCTGCTAATTCAAGTAGTAGACGATGGGGCTTCAATTGGCTTTTTACCACCATTACAACTGCCGGAAGCGATGAACTATTGGGAGGATGTATTAAGTCCTGATGTCATTTTATTTGTTGCGAAGAGAAATAATCGAATCGTTGGAAGTGTGCAGTTACATTTATGTGAAAAGCCGAATGGTGTTCATAGAGCGGAAATAGCAAAATTAATGACTCATCCTCATTATCGACGTAATGGAATTGGTCGTTCATTGATGGAAAAAGTCGAAAAGAGAGCTATTAAAGAAGGGAAGTCTTTATTGGTTCTTGATACAAGAGAAGGAGATCCTTCTAATCTACTCTATACTTCATTAGGTTTCATTCAAGCAGGTAGAATTCCTAACTACGCCCAATCGGAAACAGGTGAGCTTCAAGCGACTAATATCTACTATAAGGTTTTATAAAAACGAGGAGGCGATAACCATTAACTTAAATATAGAAGAACGTATGCAGCATTATTCCGTACAAGGACTAAGCATTGCCCTCATTAATAAAGGTCAAATTAGTTTAAGAAATTATGGGGTGCTTGAAGCAAAAACCAATAGGGAAGTGACGAAGGACTCCATTTTTAATGCTTGCTCTATCAGTAAGTTTGCCACAGCGATACTCGTTATAAAGCTTGTTAGCCAAGGAATTATAGACCTAGACGAGGATGTTAATGCCAAACTGAAAACATGGAAAGTACCTAAAAGTCATTTAACCAAGGATAGAAAAGTAACTTTACGAAATCTTCTGTGCCATCAATCTGGAATAGTAGATCCGGAAGGGAGCTTTTCTGTATTGGATCCATTCCGCGGCAAAGCGAAAATGTCTGCAATTTTAGAGGGTAATACACCTTATTGTACGGAAGCTATTAAAGTTACATATGAACCTGAAAGTGAGTTCCAATATGCGGATGTAGGTTTTTGCATAATAGAGCAATTACTTGAGGACGTTTCAGAAAAGCCTTTTAAACAATTAATGGCAGAAAATATTTTCAAACCACTAAATATGAATAATAGTTGGTTGGAAAGCTATATACCCGAGGATAGAAAAAATTATTTTAGTTGTGGACACAATAAACAAGGCAATTTGATAGATGAAAAATATCCGATTTACCCTTATCCAGCAGCTGCTGGTCTATGGACAACGCCAGAAGACTTAGCAATTTTGTTCAATGAATTAATGGAGGCGCTGAAAGGCGCAGGGAAACTTGGTATCTCCAAAAGGTATGCAGAAGAAATGATCTCTTCACAAGGCTGTGCCAAGTGGACAGGATTAGGCTTGTTCCTAGATCATTCGAGACAAGAACTCGAAATTTCCTCCCTTGGTTGGGGAGTAGGTTTTCAATGTATGCTGGCCGCATATCCCGATTTAGAAACGGGTGTTGTAATTATGACGAATACCGACCTAGGGGTTCATCAAATGAATGGGATAATAGGAGAGATTTATAAATCCTTGGAGAAGCAATTAATTTTAACTACATAATACGAAATCGGGGATTGTAATTAAGGAAAGAAAATTATGGAAATTTGATATTTTTATAAAAAATGAATATCTTTATGAGTAAAAAGAAATGCACATCAATTTTTAATGTGCATTTTTATTATGACTTTTTACACATAAGAAATTGTTTTCATATTATATTTAAAATATTTTTAGGAATTTAGTTATAAATAAGTAGGTCAATGGATAGAATGTTTAGGGGCAACTAGAAAGGGGTGCTAGAAATTAAGAAAATCGTTGGAACTATTGTACTATTCGTAGTGTTACTAAGCGCCAGCACCATTTATGCAAGTGGTCTCCCACAAAACACCCTTTCTAAATGGTATGGACAAGCATTTGTAAAGGAGAGTGGAAGTAAAAGAGAGTTTGTGTCATCTGATATTGATAAAACCTTCGAAGTAGTAAATATCTTTCTATTGGAAACATTAGAGAGTTTTGAGACTTCAATTGTAGGTATGATTAGTAATCAGATAAAAGAATCCAAGGCTAGTATTGAGGGGTATCAACAGGACACTAAAAGTCAGTTAGACCAATCAGTTACCGAGCTAAAAGAAGTAAAACTTGAAGATTCCGTGGACAATGAAAAAATCGAAGACGAAATCGATCAAGACATCGAAGAGGTACTAAAAGAGGTATTTGGTAATTAGGACTCATAAAAAATTATAAATTAAAGGGAGATATTAAAATGATCAAAACATTAAAAGGTAAAGTAGTCGCAGGAACAGTAGCAGTAACATTATTTGCAGGGGCTGGAGTAGCATTTGGAGCTTCGGATGCGGGTACTAATTTGCAAAACTGGTATAATGCTAAGTTTACGAAAGATAAAATAGAGGTAAGTGGAACAGCTGTTGTATACTCTGGAGCAAAACTATTTGGATTGGGATTGGAAAATATTAAACATAAAGGTGAAGTGGCAGGCCAAATTAAACAAACAAGGGAACAAGCAACAAGTAATACTACATCAAACATTAATTCGAAAAGTGTAGAACATATTAAATCCATTAATGATCAAAAAACTGAGATACTTAAAAATATAGGGACACAATTTGATGAGTTGTACACTGACGCAACGTCACTTATGAATAAAGCAGGAGAAGAATCCTCAAAAACTCTTATAAAAGACTTAGAAAAATACTCTGGTAACCAAGGTTCTACAGCAATTGTTACGGTAGAAAGTGATTTAACTGGTATTAAAAACACTGCTGTATCAAATTTACAAACTGCAATTACAAACGCTAAAACTGATTTAGAAGCCAAATTGAAAACGGAAAAGGATTTAACAATTTCTGAAATTAAAACGATGGTTGATAATAAAATTATTGAAATCCGCAATGAAATTGTTAAAAGTAGAAATGATATGATTAGTGCACAGCAAAAACTTATTAATGCAAAAGCTACAGAAATAGAAACGGCTGCTATGGGAGAAATGGATGCTTTGGTTAGCGGTATTCTAAATAAGTAATAAATTGTATATTTTTAATAAGGATCTCCCATTCTAGAGGTCCTTATTCTTCTGATTGGAGGAAAAGACATGCTAAGTAGAATAGAAAAGTATAAAAGAAAACCTCTTAAAAAGGCAACTATTATAGCAGGGGCTCTTTGCCTATGTATTGGCCTTGGCGGTGGTGTCAAAACTGCTTTAGCTGATCAAGACGTTCAACTATTAATGGCGAATTGGTTTTCTAAAAAACAAGGCGAATCTCTAAACGAAATTGATGCAGCTATTAATACGGAAAGAGAATTACTTATGGGACAATTGAAAGGTGAACTGCAAGCGGAAATGAAAGCTGCGGAAGAACAACTGGCTAATTTTACCGCTACTGAAAAACAAAAACGTATTGAAGCACTACAAGCACATGCTGAAGAAATTAGAGAAAGTATGAAAATAAACAACTCTCCTCAACAAGCAGCAATTCTTACTAACTTAGATGCGATTCTTACTCAAGCAAAAGCACAAATGGATGGTCAAACTGCTGAATTAAAACTAATACCAGTACCAATTCCGGTAACGCCGCCTACTCCAAGTCCGGTAGTAGTTCCTGAACCAACACCAGAATCAGGTGATAAGCCTGAACCGACTCTTGGAACTGAAAACGGTGAGCAACCACAGCCTGCTCCGAGCACAGAAGTTAGTCCTGTAGAAGTACCGGCACTAGAGCCTGTTGTTGTAGATATTTACTCCGTAACTGATTGGTTTGCCATGCCGAATGTACAAAATGTAGTAGTCGAAGAGGTAACTATAACTGGAAATGTCTTCTCTATTAACAGTTCGTTTTCTGATATAATAATGAATTCAAAAGCACGAGAAGCGATGTATAGTATTTTAAGGGGTATTGAAAATCACCCTCAATTTCATCAAATTCAAAATAAGTCAATTGAAGAAATGTCTCGAATAGCTCCTAGTTTATTTAATGAACAAGTATTATATCTATTAAATAAATCATTGAGTACAATAACAATATAAGAATACAGAGCACCAGGTTCATCTACAATTTTTAAAATTGTGTATGAACCTGGTGCTTTTTCGTGTCGATAAGATATGTAACTTTTATATTAAGGCTATACCAGAAGAATAGTGAGAGCTCACCTAATAAAGTTAGTGGATAGCTCCCGAAATTGCATCTTCGGGAGTTTACAAAATGAATAGGACAGGATCTATTCACTTATTAACCAAAAAGCTATTAACCAGCCTCCAAAAGTTACTAAAGGGCGACGGACAGAAGAACGCCACAAAATAGCCGAAAAAAGAAGGGTTGGTCGGTCTACAGTCACGACCAACCTTTCAAGTAATTCCAGGGTGATAATTTAGCCCAAGTCTGTCTTCAACAGCGCGCCTACATCAATTGAAAACAGGTATTGCTTTAAATGCTGCGATTATTCTTTCTATTGTCCCAAATGTTCTATATTACATGCACTCAGTAGATTACCATCAGGGTCTTTAAAACCAAACCCTCCAATTCCCTCCTCATTTATATTCAATGGCCCAACTTCAATATTTTTCTTTTCTAGAAATTTGTAAAAGTCCTTAAGTAAAGGAGTATAGAAATCAATGATACTATGTTCTATTTTTGATTGGTTGTTTATAAACGAAAGGGGGTTGAATTCCTCTGTCTTTACTAAATAAATCGTAGGAATTCCTTTTTGATGAAATGATAGCAGTGCTGTATTCTGATCTTTAAAATCTGTAAACACACCAAGGACAGTAGTATAAAAATCAATGGATGTCTCTAAATTGCTTACCGGAATCTCTATAGTAGCGATGCGTGAAATGAAGTGGGTCATTGCCTTTTAATCCTCCTTCTAGTTATAAAGAGTAATTCAACATTATATTGTCGTTTTCCTGCCTCTCAATTATAAGGTAAAATAATTTACAAAATTCACTTTAGAGTAATTTTATTTACTTTTTAAAGATAAAATATTGCTTTATAAGGTAAATTAAATTACTATTAAAAGTAACGAGGAGGGAAAATAATGGATGAAATACGTTTAAACGTAGCTCTGCTGAGAAGAAAAGTACCAAACCTAACAACAGCAGCTAAATCAATAGGTATCCGACCAGCTACTGTCTCGAATTTATGCACAGGGAAAATTGATTTAGGGAAGGCTGAGGTCCGAACACTTGTAGGTCTAGCATCTCTAGCAAACTGTTCGGTAGATGAGCTTATAATAAGAGGGGAGAAATTGAATATGATTGAAACGAAAATTAAAACATTGGATTTCTTTGCACCGCTAGTAAAAGAAGGTACGACTGGTTTAATTGCTAGACCAGGTATGGGGCAGGTTGTCATTTTAGCTGAATTAATGCATCGTTTTAAAAAGAGCAATTATACAACTGTCTTTTTATTGCCGACAACAGAATACAGTGTTTTAGAGGGGACCATTGAATTAGCTGACTATGTCACAAAATCGATTGAGGAGACATTCAAAAGACTTTCTGCAATTTCGGGAGATATCATTTTTATTACTGATAAAAGCTATATTGTATCCGGAGAAATTTTAGATTTACAAGAAAAGCTATTGGCTGAAAGTATTAATAATATTACTACCATTCTATTAGACCTTTCTGGAGAAGTAGTGGATGAGGAAATGCCTTATGGTCCTTTAGAAACGGTATGGCAACTAGATGTTGATCTCGCTACAAGACATTTGTATCCAGCGGTTCATCCGTTATACTCTACATCTTCAATAATTGAAGGAGTAGATTTAGATCAGCGTCATTTTAACTTAAGACAACGTGCTCAAAAGTTATTAAGAAGATATCGAGAACTGCGTTCGATTGTAACAGTTCATGGCAAAGACAAGATTCGAGACACTGATTTAGAAACATACAAACGTGGCATACGATTGGAAGCCTATTTTACTCAACCATTTTTTGTCGCTGAAGAAGTTACGGGCCAAGAGGGTAAAGAGGTAACCATGGAACAGACGTTAAAAGATGTTGAGTATATTTTAGAGGGTAAAGCAGATGATCTTTCTATTAAAGAATTAATGTTTAAGGGGAGTTTAGCCTAATAAAAAAAGTGAGCGGAGTTTAGTCTCTGCTCACTTTTTTTATTGGAAAATAGAAGCTACAAACGGCCGGAAATTATCTTCAAAAGTTTTAGTTGGAATCTCAGGGTGTTTAGTTGGAATAAAGCCTGTCTTAGTTGGAATCCTAGAGCATTTAGTTGGAAAATATCATGCTTTAGTTGGAATCCCCACTTTCCAAAGGAAAGCCATGCATTTTTGTTGGTTAAGCAATTCCTTTTCGGGGAAAGCTAACCAAAACTTTTTCCATAAGGAGAACCATATGAGTACAAAGCATAAAAACCGATATATGTATGCGGAACGTAATATGTGGACGGGTATATTATTTGGGTTTGGATTTGTTGCATTTATTGATGAGGCTGTTTTTCATCAGCTACTACATTGGCATCATTTTTATGATAAATCGACGACGGATATTGGTTTAGTGTCAGATGGTTTATTTCATGCCTTTAGTTTTTTTGCGACAATAGGATCTTCCTTTTTGTTAGCTGATCTTCATCGACGTCATGCTTTTTGGTTAAAGCGATGGTTAGGTGGAATATTTTTAGGTGCAGGAGCGTTTCAACTTTATGATGGGATAATTCAGCATAAGTGGATGAACCTACATCAAATTCGCTATGGGGTAGATATTCTTCCGTATGATTTAGTATGGAATATTTCTGCAACAATTATGATCGTTATAGGTATCTTCCTTCTTTATAGTACTCGACAAAGAGCGAAGGCTGACCCATATGCATACTAGCAATCTTGTCCAAGTCATTCTGGTGACACCTTTTCTTCTTGCGTTCATTCTTTATTTAACAGCAGTAATAGTGTCTAATCGTAATAAAAAACAGTGGCCAATATATCGTATAGTTTTATGGATAGTGGGGATATTATCCGCAACCATTACAGTCATCGGACCCTTGGCTCAACAAATGCATACAAATTTTTCTGCACATATGATTGGGCATCTTTTACTTGGTATGCTTGCTCCGCTTTTCATAGCTTTAGCCGCTCCTATGACGCTAATTTTGCGAACGCTTCCTGTACCTCTTGCTAGGAATATTACTTACGTTTTGCGTAGCTGGCCATTGCAAATCCTTCACCATCCGATCACTGCCTCCATTTTGAATGTCGGAGGTTTATGGTTGCTTTATACAACTGAGTTGTTCCATATGATGCACCAAAACATGCTTCTATATGTAACCATTCACTTCCATGTTTTTCTTGCAGGTTATTTATTTACAATATCCATTATTTATATTGATCCGTCCCCAAATAGAAAAAGTTATATGTTTCGGTCCGTCATTTTTTTTATTGCGTTATCGGGACATGCTATCCTTTCTAAATACATTTATGCTAATCCTCCTGTTGGTGTGACAAAAGCAGAAGCTGAGCTTGGAGGAATGATTATGTATTATGGTGGTGATGCTATTGAAGTAGGTTTGATTTGTATTCTGTTTTACCAGTGGTACAAACATTCCCGTTTCAGGGGTCAAACCAACTTACAATCGTATGAAAAGGGAGGGTTTCATATAAAGCATAATCCAGAGAACTATACGGTCGTTGGTACAGACATTGAGGAAGTAAAAAGATTAAATGCAAATTCAGGGATGAGTTATAAAGAACTGAATGAATGGTTTGCTAAAAAAGTAAAAAGCGAAACAACAGGAATAACAGGTCAACAATCTAAAAATAATGGAGAGGTTTGAGAGTAATGGACATTAAATCATTTATTATCAAACTAATTATGACCACTGCAGTTCTTTGGGTTGTTTTAGGATTATTTTTTGGAGTTGATTTATCAGAAATACTCATTACCAGTGTTGTATTGACAGTTATAGGCTATGTTGCTGATAGGTTTATTTTACCGAGGATTGGAAATGTCTTAGCAATAATCGGTGATTTTGTACTTGCTTTTGCAGTGATTTGGTTATTGGGATATTACTTATACGATGAACCAATAGCGTTAGGGACAGCGACATTTATATCTACTTTAATTCTTGGATTTTGTGAAATGTATTTTCATCGTTATTTGGAAATGAATATATTTGAACCAAATAAATCCGATCCAGAAGAGAAAAAGGGATATTACCAAAGAACAAATTTACAAACAGAGTTTGCAGAAGAAGCAGATATAGATAAAATGTCTAGTGAAGCTAATGATAACAAGAAGGATAATTCAAAATCACATAATATGTAAAGTATATTTTTCTCTCTTCGAACCATTATAAGATGGTCGAGGAGGTGAGCATCAAATGGGAAACAATAACCGTAACAACACTAATCGTAACAATAACAATCAAAACAACCAAGCTGAGTTCGCTGACGATTTTAACTTTGAAAATTTAAATAACAATGTGAATAGCAACGAACGAAATAATAATAAAAACAAAAACAACCGCAACAACCAAAAAAACAATCAAAACAACAATCAAAACAACAATCGATAATAGATTTTGACAAATGCAGTTCTTCCTATGGGTACATTAGGAAGAACTGTGTTTTGTTTAGAATTTCGTACATGGAGGTATAAACTATCAAAGGAATAAATCAGGAGGTCATTTAAATGGTGGAGGAAATAAAAATACAAAATCTTACTATCACCAAGGCTTACATGACATACCTATTTCCTTTTTCTTTCCTCGAGAAAGAACGTGTCAAGTTCATTGAGAACATAGAAAATCATCAATTCAACTTTTTTAAATTAGATAATAATAAACTGCAGGATCTTTACTATGGGAAAGGTATCAAAGTTAGTCATAAAGAATTAGATCAATATTTTTTACCGTATATTGAAGACAAATTATTTCCTTTTTCCACTAATGAAAGAGGTTTTTTACGTTATTCCAAGGAAATAAGGGATTCCTATGTTTACGAAGTAAATGGAAATAAACTAGATTTTATTATAAATAGTATCGATATCATATTGTGCCCCTATGGAATTGGCTTAATAACCATTCGC
Organism: Psychrobacillus mangrovi; assembly: GCF_037104765.1. NCBI lineage: Bacteria > Bacillati > Bacillota > Bacilli > Caryophanales > Bacillaceae > Psychrobacillus > Psychrobacillus mangrovi. The sequence continues at coordinate 81,568 of NZ_JBAWSY010000010.1, forward strand.
ACAGAGATGGATAAACAACAAGTAAGTCTAACGAATGTCTTGGATTTTATGAGTCATTTTCGTGTATTAGAGGCAAAGATAGAGGAAGAAAAAGGTGGTAAAATCATTCATGAAAATGGAACGTATAATTCTACGAGCGAGCTTATCCTAGATTATTTATGCCATAATTTAAAGCCTTTTATCATTCGAAATAAGAAGTTAGAGGGGTACTATGGAAGCTTGCCTTACTTTGAGGATGAACGAATGTTTGCATCGGCCTTTTTTATAGCGGATGAGAATCAAACGATTACAAATGACCAATTATTTAGGATGGGCCAGTTAGATGGGAGAGATTCAACAGGGCAGGATTTTATCTCTGCCAATAATTTAAAATATATTGAACGCTATATAGAGAAACGTTTGTATGATCGATGGGCACCAAGTACATATATTATTACTTCCGAGCATACGCAGACTACTATTTCTATGAAAAGAAATCATGAGTTAGAAAATGAAATTTCTCATTTTATGGGTATTCATTATTATAATTTATGGCTGCATTACTACTATAAAATAATGCTTTTAAAACTCTCTTTTGAACATAGTGAAGTAAGTTGGTCAAAGGACAAGGAGTATGTTGAGGAATTAATAGAGCAAATTTCAAAATTCGATTCCCGCTATTATTTTAAACATGTTTCTGTTCGAATGGAAGGTAAAGAGCTTACGAATATATTGAAGGAAACATTTAGTATAAATACTTTGTTTGAAGAAGTAAAAAATACGGTAGATGACCTAAATCAAGCACAGGAAAAGCAACGGGATAAGAGACAAAACATGTTGTTATTTATGTTAACAGTTTTTACAGTGATTTCAGGAATTTATGGCATGAATTTAATTATAGAAGACTGGAAAGGAAAAACGGATTGGTCAAAAGTATCGGGTTATTCCTTTTTTGAGTGGATATCACTCCTAACAGCATTAATTGGGATTTCATTATCTATTCTTTTACTTGCTTGGGAAGGAATAAAAGGTATTCGGAATATATATAGAAAAAGGAAAAGGAATTCTTTTAAGTAACTTTCTATCGATAGATAGGAAGTTTTTTATTATTTCACTTGCTATTCGTTATACATTATATTTAAATAAGAAAAGTAAATTAGAAATGTTACGAGACGAGGTAAGTTATAGTGATTCAAGGAACTACATCGAAATCCATTGTGTTACCAATGATCATATCCATAGTTGCAATTTCTTTTGCTGCGATTTTTGTGAAATGGTCGAATGCACCAGCAACTATTTTAAGTATGTATCGCATGATCTTAGCATGCTTTTTATTATTACCAATTGTATTGATTAAAAGAAAAGAGTTTCAAAAAATAACTAGAAGAGAATGGGTTTTGTTATTCATTTCTGGCTTATTTTTAGCGCTTCACTTTGCTCTTTGGTTTGGTTCGTTAAAGTTAACTACTGTAGCGAGTTCGACAATTATTCTTGCTCTCCAACCAATTATTGCTTTGATTGGTGGGGCAATTTACTTTAAAGAACAAACAACTAAATCTGCCTTAATGACGATGGCAATAGCAGTTGTAGGAGCAGTAATGGTAGGTTGGGGTGATTTTGGTTTAAGTAAAAATGCCATTATTGGAGATATTCTTTCTTTTCTAAGTGTCATTGCTGTGGTGGGATATCTATTAATAGGACAAAGTGTTGTCAAAAAAGTATCCCATTGGATATATAGTTTTTCTGTTTTCGCTTTTGCAGCGATTGCATTGATTGTATATAACATTGTAACAAGTGTTCAGATAAGTGGTTACGATGCGAAAGAATGGGGTATTTTTGTGCTACTTGCAATAGTGCCGACCATATCACATGTGATTAACAACTGGCTTATGAATTTTGTTAGTGCAACTACTATATCGATGAGTATTTTGGGAGAACCAGTAGGGGCGACTATTTTAGCGGCAATTATTTTAAATGAACGACTCGTAGCCATGCAAATTATGGGAGGCATACTTGTGTTGCTAGGAGTATTTTTCTTTTTGCTACAGCAAATAAAACGAAATGAAAAAGGTAAAAAAGCTAAACAAATAGTTAACTGAATTCAAATGGTTTAATCCTACTAAAACAAAAAGAATGCAAAACAACTCATTTTTCGAGATTGTCTGCATTCTTTTTATTTATCATTTGTTAATTATTCTTTGTTAAAGATATCTTCAATTTCATCTAGCATAATATTTGCTGCTAAAACACCACCTGCTGTATTCCAAATAGCATCACTTACTTCATGAACATTTCCACTTTTAACAGCATTTAAATTTTTCCAAAGAGGATCATTTGTCCATTCCGTTGCTGTATCTAAGGCAGCTTGATCACCTTGTGGTGCGTAAGTGAAATAGAAAAGAACATCCCCATCCATTTTAGGAATAACTTCTTTACCTACCTCTATCGCTAAATTCCCAAGCTTGTTATCGGCAGTAAATAGTTCTGTTTGCTGTGCAGCGCGTTTAAATCCTAATTGATCAAAAATAACTCCAGAGAACGAGTCTGTATAATAAATTCTAGATTTACCAGCCATAAATCGTACAACAGAAATTTCTTGGTTTACTTTATCTCCTAGACTTTGTTTTACTTCTTCTAGGTGTGCATCAAATTGACTTAATACTTCATTTCCTTTTTCTTCGAGGTTTAATGCTTTAGCGTATAATTTAAAGTTATCTTTCCAATCGCCTCGTAATGTATCAGAAAAAACGGTTGGGGCAATTGCGCTTAACTGCTCGTATACAGCTTCTTGACGTAGTTTATTTCCAATAATTAAATCAGGTTTTAAGGCTGCTATCTTTTCTAAATTTACTTCTTGCTCTACGCCTACAACTTCAACATCTTTCATCTCATCACTGATGTGGTCATACCAAGGATCACCTAGCCAAGATTGTACAGCACCAACAGGTGTTACACCTAAAGCAAGCAGGGCTTCCGTACCTTCGTTTGTAAGAATTACAACCTTTTCAGGTGTTTTTTCAAGCGTTGTAGTACCCATTGCATGTTCTACCGTATAGCTTGTATCTTCTTGGTTTTCTTTATCTGCTGTAGTAGCAGTATCTTCTTTTGTTTGTCCGCACGCTGCTAATATTAATAAAGAAATTATAGAAATAATAGCGAAAAAACGTTTAGTATTATTCACTTTGCTTTCCTCCTAAAGTTAAATGTTAATGATAATCATTTTCAATACAGTTTTTATAATAGTTCTCTGATTAACATATGTCAACAAGTAATTGAAAATGATTCTCAAAATCATTGACACTCCTTATAACTTACAATAGACTAGGGAATAAATAGCGTTTATAAAAGTATCTTAGGAAGGTTACCATTATGTTATTAAAAACAAAGGGGCAAAGATTACTTGGTCTAATCATAGCCGGTTCTCTATTAGTCTTATTAATGTGTGCAAGTGTTGTGTACGGATATACGGAAACGTCTTGGAAAATGATTCTAGATGCTTTTCAAAATAATAATGGTTCCAATGAACATATAGTGATAGAAACAGTAAGATTGCCACGAGCTCTAATTGCTGCTGCTGTTGGAAGTAGTTTAGCTATTTCAGGGGTCTTGATGCAAACTCTTACGAAAAATCCACTTGCTTCGCCTGGGATTTTTGGCGTGAATGCGGGAGCTGGATTTGCGGTAGTTTTAGCAGTTACTCTATTCTCAGTAAGTAATCTACAAGCATTCACTTGGATATCCTTTTTAGGAGCGGCCGTAGCAGCAATTGCTGTTTATATTATTGGTTCCACAGGCAGAGAAGGACTTACACCAATGAAATTAACTTTAGCTGGAGCTGCAATGTCAGCTATGTTTGCTTCTTTTACTCAAGGTTTTCTTGTCATAAATGAGGCTGCTTTTGAACAGGTGCTATTTTGGTTAGCTGGATCAGTTGAAGGTAGAAAGATGGAAATCTTATTAAATGTTTTACCATATTTACTTTTAGGTTGGTTAGGATCTCTTATAATAGCTTCTAAAATGAATGTTTTATCTATGGGAGAAGATGTTGCCAAAGGTTTAGGAGTAAATACAGGTTCTTTAAAAATTATAGTTGCCGTTATCGTCATTCTATTAGCGGGAGGATCTGTAGCTATTGCCGGACCAATAGGATTTATTGGAATTGTGATACCACATCTTACAAGATTTATTGTTGGTATTGATCATCGTTGGCTTATACCTTTTTCGGGCGTTCTAGGGGGGATTTTGTTACTTGTAGCGGATATATTGGCTAGATATATTATTATGCCACAGGAAATTCCGGTAGGAGTTATGACTGCCATCATAGGGACTCCATTCTTCATCTACATTGCAAGAAAGGGGTTTAATGCACGATGAATAATCAATATAAAAGTTTTAGAACGTTAAAAGGAAAAATTTCCTTTCTATTAGATAAAAAAGCTACATTCGTATTAATAAGTTTTCTTGTAATTACAGGAGTTGTGTTTATATTCAGCACAGGTTTAGGGGATATGAGATTAAGTCCTTTAACTGTTTTGAGTGTTCTTTTTGGTGGAGGAAACGACCTTGAGCAGCTTGTAGTTCAATCCTTTCGATTGCCTAGAATTATCGTTGCATTAATAGTGGGAATGGCTTTAGCGGTAGCTGGCGGAATCCTTCAAGGGATAATTCGAAACCCTTTGGCCTCACCCGATATTTTAGGAATAACAGGTGGAGCATCCGTAGCCGTGGTAAGTTTTTTAACCCTTTTCAGTGATACTAATAACTCTCTGACAGTAAGTATTAAATGGTTACCTCTTGCAGCGTTTATTGGTGCCGTGGTCATTGCGCTGCTAGTATACATTCTAGCGTGGAAAAATGGTGTATCTCCTATAAGAATAGTGCTGATCGGAATAGGAGTTTCGGCGCTCATGCAAGCTTTAACTACACTTATGATGATAATGGGACCAATTTATAGGGCGAGTCAGGCGAATATATGGATTACTGGTACTGTTTATGGTTCTAGCTGGAGCAATGTAGCTATATTAGTACCCTGGACGATTATTTTTGTAACAATTGCTTTCTTTATGGTGAAGAATATAAACATTTTAGAGCTTGGAGATGACATAGCTATAGGGGTAGGAGGACGTATTCAACGGCAACGTTTCTTCTTATTATTGATAAGTACTGCTCTAGTAGGGGGTTCTGTAGCATTTGCTGGTGGTATTGGATTCGTCGGTTTAATGGCTCCTCATATGGCAAGAAGGTTAGTAGGTTCTTCATTTGGAGCACTTTTACCTGTGTCCGCATTAATTGGTGGAATATTGGTTATGTTGGCTGATTTAATCGGGAGAACAATGTTTTCGCCTTTAGAAATTCCTGCGGGTGTGTTTACTGCGGGAATAGGGGCACCTTATTTTATTTATTTATTGTTTAAGACAAGGAATGCATAATAGTGACAAATTGAAGGAGTGTATTGAAATGAAACAAGTGATTGAAACACAAAATTTAACCCTCTCGTATGGGGAGAGTATTATTATAGATGATTTAAATCTTCAAATACCAAAAGGGGAAATTACTGTTTTCATTGGTGGAAACGGGTGTGGAAAATCAACACTTCTTCGTTCAATTGCTCGATTGTTGAAGCCTAAAACCGGTGTAGTGTTGCTAGAGGGAGACGCAATATCTAAGATGTCTACTAAGGATGTTGCGAAGCAAATGTCTATTCTTCCACAATCTCCAGTTGCCCCTGAAGGATTGACAGTGCTTCAATTAGTAAAACAAGGAAGATATCCTTACCAAACTTGGTTAAAGCAATGGACAGTAGAAGATGAAGAAAAAGTAACGAATGCTTTAAAAGCTACAGGTATTGAAGATTTAAAAGATCGACCTGTAGATTCTTTATCCGGAGGACAACGCCAAAGAGCGTGGATTGCGATGACTTTAGCTCAAGATACCGATATTATCCTTTTGGATGAGCCAACTACTTATCTCGATATGACGCATCAAATTGAGATTCTTGATTTACTTTATGAACTAAATGAAAAAGAGAAACGAACAATTGTAATGGTTCTCCACGATCTAAATTTGGCATGTCGGTATGCGGATAATATAGTTGCGATTAAGAATCAGAAAATCTATGCACAAGGTAAACCGGAGCATATAATAAGCTGCCCTTTAGTAAAAAATGTGTTTGGTATGGACTGTCAAATAACCAAAGACCCTCTATTCGGTACGCCATTATGTATTCCATTTGGTAAGGGAAGATGCATTTTAGAGGAAGTAGGACTTTAATTGGACCTAAACCTAGATAAGCTACGAAAATTACGTCTGACTACAGAAAAGTTGAATTCTTCTCTTTCAATTGAAACGTCAAAACTCATGGATGAATACTACCTAAAGGAATATTTAGTTAAACTGCAGCAACACATTGGGGCAGCTAATATGAAAGTTGCAGCGTCTATTTTTATAAAAAGATATGCATTTTTGTCTGTTATTTATTTATATACAATGACTAGTAATAATAAAAGATTAAATATCTCTTTTAAAAATGTCTCATTAGAAACTAAAGATAGCGATGAACTTTGGCTCCCTTGTTTCTACTTTCACCATTTAAATGTGCAAGCTCTTGAAGGAAATCGACAGGATTGGCGCGCAAGTAGTATAGAGATTCTTTTTAAAGAACATATATCCCCAATTCTTAACAACCTATCTTATGTTACGAAATTATCAAAGCTTGTTTTGTGGGAAAATATTGCAGTTTATATTTTCTGGCTGTATGAAACGGTCTTACTAGAGGAAGGAATTTCTCAAAATGTTGTAAAACGTGCAGAGGAAGACTTTCAATCTATCCTTTCACCTACGTCAAATAAGCTCTTTGGGGATTATAGTGAAAATCCTTTAGCAAGATATTATAAAGGAGAGCTAGGAACGACAAGTAGGAAAAGAATTACTTGCTGTTACTCTCATTTAACCAATAGTGACAAGTATTGCACAACCTGTCCACATATTTCGAAAGAAAAAAACTAGGCATCAAAAAATGTCTAGTTTTTTTCTTCTTTCTTTAAAAATACCCCATCAGCCAATTCATTTTTCTTCATTAAATTTTGTTTTGTATTTAATAATAATTCTCCTTCTATTCCATATTTATATGTTAATAGCGATGTATAGACAAAAGTAAAAGATAACTTACCGCAGAAATATTTATTGCCAACTCTACTAATGCAATTGGATCGATGAGAAGTGAGTACCATTTATTCTCAAGCACTTCGGGTATATCGAAAGCATCGGTGGACAATAAATTTTAGGAAACTATTGATAATTTTCCTAACAGTGATATTCTTCCGAATACAAATTAAAATTCCCTATACATACTCCTAATGATATTAGCTATTCCCCCATTCTAATGAAACATAAGATTTTAATATACAATTTCGTCCTTCATAGTTTTTTGTCGAAAACAATAATTCGATGGCACATGTCCCATAAACTATATTTTGTTATGCATATAGTATGGAAAAACAGAAGGAGATTAATTATGAAAGTAATCGTAACAGGGGGGGCTGGATTTATCGGTTCACACCTAGTAGATGAACTTATTTCGAAAGGGATAAAGGTACATGTTCTCGATAATTTAAGCTCAGGAAAAATCGAACAAGTAAATCCACAAGCAAATATGTATGTAGTTGATATTTGTAGCGAAGACGCAAAAAATATTATTTCATATATTCGCCCAGATGCAGTTTTTCATTTAGCTGCTCAAGTAGATGTAGAAAAATCTTTACAAAATCCTAGTCATGATGCGGATGTCAATATTATTGGAACTATTAATATGTTAGAAGCTTGCCAGAAGGCAAAGGTAAAGAAATTCATTTTCGCAAGTACTTCCGCAGTATATGGAAATTTAAATAAAGGGATCATATCCGAAGACGAAGAAACTGTACCATCATCATATTATGGTTTATCAAAGTTGACTGCGGAGTCTTACATAAGGCTTTTTTATGAGCTTTATAGACAAAACTATACTATTTTGAGATATGCAAATGTATATGGACCTAGACAATTACCAAAAGGAGAAGGGGGAGTAGTATCTGTCTTTTTCGATCGTATAAACAAGGGTGGAAGCATCAGCATTCATGGAGATGGAAAACAGACGAGAGACTTCATCTATGTACATGATGTAGTGAATGCAAATATTGCCGCTCTTGACTATGGAGCTCAAGAAACGATACAGATTAGTACATCGCAAAGTACATCAATTAATGAAATACTCTCTCTAATAACAGAAATAAATGGAATACAAGTAACGAAAGAATTTACACCTCCAAGAGAAGGGGATATCAAACATAGCTGTCTTAGTAATAAGAAGGCTCAAGATATTTTAAAGTGGAGTCCAATGTATAGCATAGAAGCAGGATTAAAGGAGACTTATTTTCACCAAACGTCAGCGTTAGATGGACACGAGGAAGAAACAAATGACTAATTTGTGCATAGAAGAGGAGTGGGTGGCAAAATGACAAAAAAGCCGAAAATAATGATTACTGGTGCAAACGGATTTACAGGAGTGCATGCTTGCCACTATTTTAAGAAGGCGGGCTATGATGTAATTGCTGTTTTCAGAACCTCCCCTGCACGGATAACGGATGAAAGAATTCAAATGGAACTATGTGATTTAACCGACAAACACCAAGTAAACAGGCTAATAAGTCGTACTAAACCAGACCAAGTACTGCATCTAGCAGGGCAAAACAATGTTCTAGAATCATGGAATGATCCAATTGTTTCTTTAGAAGCAAATGGCATGTCCACAGCATATTTGGTAGATGCAATACGCAAAGAAAATTATCACTGTAAAATAATAGTTGTTGGATCAGCGTTTCAAGTAGATTTAAGTATGACCTCCTTTCTTCTACACCCCTATAGCTTAACTAAAACAATTCAAACATTAATCGCTCAGGCATGGGAATCGCTATATGGAATGGATATTGTTATTGCTAAGCCTTCAAACTTAATAGGGCCAGGAGAATCTAAAGGAGTATGTTCTATACTGGCAAAAAAAGTAGCGGAATTGGAAGTATATGATTCAGAAAAAGTACTTACAGTAAATAATCTGCTTGCACATAGAGACTTCCTGGACGTAAGAGATGCTGTTAGTGCTTATGAAAAGATTTTTCAAATAGGAAAATCCGGTGCAATTTATGATATATCTTCCGGTAAATCAAGGAGTTTAAAAGAAGTTACAGATACTCTACAAAATTTATCAAAAATAGAAATGAGAGTACACGCTATAAATAATACACAAGAAAAGATTCTTGTTACCACAAATAAAGAATTGTTAGACGCAGGGTGGAAACCCTTAATTCCATTTGAAAAATCCTTAGAAGATATATTAAATTATCAACGTCAAAACCTCCTTTAGAATTTGGTTCTAAAGGAGGTTTTAAGTATGATAAGGTTAAAGAAATGGAGAGGCATTTGAAAGGAGAATCAAATATGCAAAAATATACATATAAACACCCCAATGCAATTGATACAACAACGGTAATCGCTGTATACAATGATACTGGGGAAATTACCCATTCGTTTCAACGGTATTATTCAAATAGACTAAAAAAATTGTTAGATAAGGCAATGGACTATCGTTATTTTTTATATTATAACGTCTTTGATGTTGAGGAAACACTAGTTTTTACATGCAAAAAGATTTCAAAAAAAGGTAGAGTTTATTATGAAGCGATAGACCATTTGCAAGAAAATAAATTTATAGTAGCTTACGATAAATGGAAAGAATTGATACCAGATCTTACGATTACAGATGGTCACATACATATTCAGCTTCACAAAGAAATGGAGAACTGGTCTCGTTTTACACATAACGAAAAAGAAATTGCTCGATGGAGGGCAGAGATAGGGGATCAATTTACAATTTTTTTGGAAATAGAAGAGGACTCTCCAATACAAAACGTTGCTTTCTTTATTGCTATTAGTCAATGTGCATTGTTTATTGGAGGGTAAAATATCTGGAAGGAAAGGTTGAATCGAATGAATGGAACTGCAATGTTTAAAATGACTTTATCCATGGCCATTTTTGGTTCTATCGGTTTTTTTACAGGAAAGACAGGCATACCTGCAGCGGAATTGGTTTTTGTTCGCTGTATTTGTGCCACGCTTTTTTTAGGGTTGTGTTGGCTCTTATCTGGTCAATACAAAGTGGAGGATTGGCAAAAGAGAGAAGTTTTGCAAACAATCGTATGTGGTATCTTTTTAGTCTTAAACTGGGTATTTTTATTTAAAGCCTTTGAAGAAATGTCCATTACGATTGCCATCTCTATTTATAATCTTGCACCGATATTTGTCTTGCTAATAGGTAGTTTGTTTCTAAAAGAAAAGATAAGCATCACGTCTTTATTGGCCATTATTGTCTGTTTTCTGGGAAGTATATTTATTATTGGTATTAAAGATTTTTCTTCATGGTCAGAATTTTTGGATTCAGGTTTTGTATGGGCATTTTTATCGGCTCTATGCTATGCAATGACCATGCTACTTGGCAAGGGGATTAGCCATATGAGTGCATATGCTATGACGTTTGTACAGACAACGATTGGCATTCTTATGCTTTTCCCTTTTATGAACTTTGAAGTGTTCCAAGGTTTAACTGAGACTAATTGGTTCTACATATTAGGGACAGGCTTGATACATACTGGTTTTGTCTACTATTTATTTTTTGATAGTTTACGAAAGTTATCGACTGTCATCATATCGGCATTAGTTTTTGTTGATCCAGTAGTAGCAATATTACTAGATACTATTATTTTAGATTTCCGTCCTGCTCTGTTACAAACATTTGGAATTTTCCTTATTTTCGGTGGTATTATTTATACAATCATTAAACCAAATACGTCTATAGGAGGATGATTATGCTGTTTCAAAATGGTCAACTAGTCGTTCGTGAATTAGACTTTAAAGATAGATGTAAATTAGCAGAATGGCTTTCTAATCCAGTTGTTCTTGAATTTTATGAAGGAAGGGACAATCCATTTAACGTGGATAAGGTTATAGAAGTATTTTTTCATCCTGAAGAGGAAGTACGTTGTATGGTTGAATGGGATGGTGAAGCAGTAGGGTATATTCAATTTTATAAATTAGATGATGAAACAAAGGAAGAGTACGGGTATACACAAGAGAATATCTATGGAATGGATCAATTTATAGGAGAAAACAAGTATTGGAATAAAGGCATTGGCCAAAAATTAGTACAAGCTATGGTTTCCTATATAGTGGAACATAAACAAGCTGAAATCATTGTAATGGATCCGCAAACATGGAATAAAAGAGCGATTCATTGTTATGAAAAGTGTGGATTTAAGAAGGTGAGATTATTGCCTAAACGTGAATTACATGAAGGGGAATACAGAGATTGTTGGTTGGTGGAGTATAAGTCTTAAGTTTAAAATCTTTTTTGGCACAGGTAGAATAAAAAATTCCAGGAGTGATAGAGTTGAGTATTTATGATATTAAAGTAAAAACACCAGAAGGTGTGGAATACGATTTAAATGAATATAAAGGAAAACCGCTGTTAATTGTTAATACTGCAACAAAATGCGGACTTAGCAATCAATTCGAGGGATTAGAAATGCTGCACAATAAATACAAAGACCAAGGGCTAATAGTGATTGGTTTCCCATCCAATCAATTTCATCAAGAGGTTAGCAATTCAGAGGAAGCAGCAAATGCTTGTCGGATGAGCTACGGCGTCACATTTCCTATGCATGAGATTGTGAAGGTAAACGGAAAGGACGCCCACCCTTTATTTAAACACTTAACAGCTAACAGTAGGGGATTTCTATCAAGCAATATCAAATGGAACTTCACTAAATTTCTTGTGGATAAAGAGGGGAAATTAGTGGAAAGATATTCGCCAACAGACAGCCCTGAATCATTTGAAAAAGATATTCTGAACGTTTTATAGAAATAATACTGGATGACTTGAATCTTTATAAAGATTCAAGTCATTTTTTGGTGAGAACCACAATGTTTAAGTCCCACAGAAAAAAGGAATAGGGATGTAAAGGGTAATTGAGGAGGAGAAAAAATGGGGAAACTTACATCATATGATCAAATTTTATTGGCTTATTATGTTTATAACTTTATAGTGGAAAATAAAGAAGAAGCATTACAACAATTAAATTACACTGCCCAAGACCGCCTGCCAGGCTTTGATAAAACAATAGAAAAACTTCTTGATGAAGGATGGATGAGTAACAACAATGAAAATTTAGGGATTACAAATGAAGGAATACTTCATATTGATAGCATTTTACATATTCAGTCTTATGCTACGGAGAGAAATAAATTATCCTATGTAAAGGATAGTCTTTTAATAAACGAAATCGAATTGTCGTCACCAACACTGAAAGAATACATTTACAAACATGTAGGTATTGAGAATTAAACTTAAAATGGTCGTCCTTAAAAAGGATGATCATTTTTTATTGTTCATTTTTCTTCGGCTTGTTTATTTGAACAGATAGGATTAATTCAGTAGTACCAATGATTGCAGAAAGAGCGGTTGGGCTATAGTAGTATTATCTTTTCTGTGGTAAGATTCTTCTTATTGAAAATCAATAAGAAAAGAAGGAATATATGTGGCTTTTAGCAAGAAGAATAATTTAGGGGAAAAGTTAAGTTTATTTCACTTAACTTGGCCTATTTTTTTAGAAGTTTTTTTGTTTATGTTAATGGGGATTGCAGATACATTTATGCTTAGTGCTCTTTCTGATGACGCTGTCTCAGGAGTTGGAGCAGCAAATCAATATATTCATATCGCTATTTTAATACTTGAAGTAGTTGGGAATGGGGCTGCTATAGTAGTTTCACAATATTTAGGATCTAAACGATATATGGAGGCATCAAAAATTTCTGGTTTAGCAGTAACGTTAAACCTAGGAGTAGGGATAGTTCTCAGTATTGGATTTGTGTTGTTCTCCAAAAGCATGATGGTTGCCATGAATTTAACAGGAGATGTGTTAGTTCATGCACATCAGTACCTATCTATTGTAGGTGGAGCAATTTTTCTACAAGCTGTCATTAATGCATTGGCGGCGATTATTCGCGTACATGGATATACAAAGCAAACGATGTTTGTTTCATTAGGAATGAATATTATTCATGTGCTCGGAAACTACGTGCTTATTTTTGGAAAGTTTGGTTTTCCAGAACTTGGCGTACAAGGAGCTGCAATTTCTTCTGTTGTCAGTCGGTTGATAGCACTGTTAGTATTCTTCTGGTTGTTATATCGAGTAATGGAATATCGTGTTCAAGTGAATTATTACTTTACAATCTCAAAAGAATATATTCGAAAAATATTAAAAATTGGTCTACCATCTGCATTTGAACAAATTTTGTACCAAGGCTGTCAAATTGTATTTTTATATTATGTGACATACTTAGGAGCAGAAGCATTAGCTGCAAGACAATATGCAGTCAATATTTCTATGTTCACTTATCTATTTGCGATTGCCATTGGAATGGGAACTGCAATTATAATAGGTAGATTCGTTGGGGCAAATGAAAAAGACGAAGCATATAAATCTGTATGGTTCAGTGTGAAATTGGCGCTTCTTTTCACCCTAGTGATGGTTACGATTGTTATGATATTCAGAGTTCCATTTATGAGCCTGTTTACAGATAATGAGCAAATCATTAAAATTGGAGCATCCGTGTTAGTGCTAAGTTTATTACTTGAAACCGGCCGGACTATGAATATTGTCATTATTAATTCTTTACGTGCCGCCGGGGATGCAACTTTTCCGGTCGTCATGGGTGCGTTATCCATGGTTATGATGAGTCTACCACTTGGTTACTTTTTAGTTTTTGTATTAGACATGGGGCTTCCAGGTGTTTGGTTGGCAATCGCGGCAGATGAATGGACACGTGCAATTATTATGTATTTTAGATGGAAGAGTAGAAAATGGGAAAAGTTTGCACTTATTCATCCTAAAGAGAAAGAAACTATATTAAGTGAAGGCGAAGCATTGTAAATGCTTCGTTTTTTCTATTGTTTCAAATAGTTTTCTAGGCATTAATTGGTCATGGCTCTAGTCACTACTCTATCAGATTGAAGACAAAAGGAAGTTTGCTAGTTCATTATTTTGATTTTAGTCATCATTTTTTATATACTTTAGATTATTCTTCCTAATTATATAGAAAATAACAAGGTATCATTTTATTGGTCTGGAGAAGCGCCCGCTCGACTCCTGCGGAAAGCGAGAGGTAAGATTCGGAATGAAAAGAGTTATTTCAATTAAATAGCGCAACTAGAGCTTTTATAAAAAATACATTAATTATTAGTAAAAAATAGGAGGATATCTAAACAATCATATGTTTTAATTAGATTATAAGATATCTTGAATTGGAGGTGAATAAGTTTGGTCAAGGAATCAATGCAACTTCCTTTCGTAAAAGTTTTGATGGAAGGGATACAAGAAATGGTATTTGTTATGAGGGTAGGAGAAGATGCTAACTTCTATTATGCTTTCATTAATAAAGCAGTAATGGATACCATTCAACTAGACCCACAAGTCATAGGTCGGACATTTCGGGAAGTACACGATCTAGAAAAGGCAATCCTATTAGAACAACAATATGCAAAGGTTTTAAAAACTGGGGAGCCTGTCACATTTGAATCTAACTTTACAAATATAAATGGCGAGGTTAGAAATGGGAAGTCTACACTAACACCTTTATTTGATGAAGGTGGATCGTTTACTCATATAACTTCTATTACACAGGATATTACGAAAGAAAAAATAGCCGAAACAGACAGAGATGTAAATAGAAACCGTCTTGTAAAAGCCGAATCCCAGTACCGCTCCTTATTTTATAAAAACTCAGATGCCATTTTTACAATGGACCTGCATGGACATATATTAGGTGGTAACAAAACAACAGAAAAATTAAGTAAGTATTGTATAGGTGAATTAATCGGTAGAAACTGTATAGAATTTGTTGACTTAAAAGATCGGGAAAGGGCAAATAAATATTTTACGCAATCGATTAACGGAGATTTGAAAGATTATCGTCTAAACCTTATAGATAAAACTGGTGAAAGTATTGGTTGCTTAGTTAATTTCATTCCTATTCATCTTCATAATATAATTAGTGGTATTTATGTGATTGTAAAAGATATGAGAGAATTGGACAAACTAGTATCAAAATATGATGAGAGTGAACAGATTTTTCGAATTATCACTGAAAATGTTCATGACGTCATAATAATGATGAATCACAACAAAGAGTACTTATATGTTTCTCCATCCAGCAAAGAGGTATTCGGATTTGATTACGAGAAGAATAGTAAGCATGTTCCATTTTTTAATATTCATCGAGATGACGTAAATTTATTAGATAACAGATTTGACCACTCTATTCACCATGCAAAACCATTTCAAGTTCAGCTAAGGGCGTTGCATCAAGAGAAAGGTTGGATTTGGATCGAAATTAAAGGATCCCCAGTTTATGGTGATGAACAACAGTTTCAGTTTATGGTTATGACTGCTAGAGATATGACCTTGCAAAAAGAGTATGAAAAAAATCTTGAATATTTTGCCTATCATGACTCGTTGACTGGTTTACCAAATCGACGATTTCTAAGTGATCGGCTTTCGGAACTTCTTGAAGAGAAACAGTCAGGAATTACTATTATTTTTCTTGATATAGACGATTTCAAATGCATAAACGATGAATGGGGTCATGAAATTGGTGATTTGGTTATTCAGGAATTTAGTAAAAGATTAGCTGAAGCTATTGATACCCATGATATAGCCGCTCGACTAGGAGGCGACGAATTTATCGTCATGCTTCCATTTGTGGACAATGAGGAGGAGGCTATTGAAGTCGCCAATAAAATACAGCGAGCAATGGAAACCCCATGGCATGTGGAACATGCTGAACTAACGATTACGACAAGTATGGGTATCGCATTATCTAAGCAGGAAGATATATCTGAAAGCGTTATGTTAAAAAATGCTGATTTTGCCATGTACGAAGCTAAAAGAGCGGGAAAAAACTTATATAGAGTAAAACGTTTCTAAGTACAGTTAACTTAGAAACGTTTTTTAATAAATTTTTATTAAATAGCAAATGGGACTTGAATTTTTAACTTCTTCAATTGGTCTACTGCTTTTTTCAACACTTCGACATCTTGTACTAGTGCAACACGAACGTATCCAGCCCCCTCAGATCCAAATACTGTGCCTGGAACCATGACTACACCTGTTTGATTTATTGCTTCGAATGCAAACTCTTTATCATCCATTTCGTATGGATATTTTGCCCATACGAACATTCCCCCGCTGGAAGGTGTTACTGTCCAACCGATGTCTTTTAATCCTTCAGATAAAACTTTATGTCGCTCGGCAAAAACTGTCCGCAAACGATCTGTTATTTCTTCTGCATTATTTAATGCAGTAATTCCAGCTTCCTGGATAGGTTCGAAGATACCAAAATCTAAATTTGATTTTAATTGTTTCATAATCGTAATCATTTCTGCATTTCCTACAATATACGCAACTCGCGTACCTGCAAGACTGAAGCTTTTGGACAGTGAGTTAATTTCCATACCGACTTCCATTGCGCCAGGTGTCGCTAAAAAACTGCTTGGAGAATCGCCAGAGAAATAAAATTCAGAATAAGCAGCATCATGTAAAATAATAACATTATATTTCTTTGCAAACGCAACGGCCTTTTCAAAAAAAGCTGGATCTGGCATAGCTGGAACAGGATTTCCTGGTAAATTTAAAATCATCAGTTTCGCTTTATAAGCTACTTCTTCAGGAATTGCATCTAAATTAGGTAAAAAATTATTTTCTTCTAATAGATTCATATAGTATGGAACTGCTCCAGCCAATTTAATCCCCGCATCGTATGCAACATACCCAGGATTGGTTGTTAACACATAATCTCCTTCGTTACAAAATGCGATAGGAAGGTGAACAAGCCCTTCTTGAGATCCCATTGTTTGTACTATTTCTGTCTGAGGATCAAGTAAAACGTTCGTACGTCGTTTATAATAATCAGCAACTGCTTCATAAAAACGTTGTGTTCCATTTAGCATATAACCATATGAAGTGGCTGAATAACTTTGTTCTGATAATACTTTTCTTGCTTTTTCATCTGGTGGCAGGTCAGGACTACCTAAGCTCAAATCATATAGTTCAAAACCTGCAGCTTTTTTAAGCGCGGCGGCTGCTTTTAAGTCTCCGAAAATAGCAGGTTCAAAAATAGACATTTTTTTAGATGGTTCGATAATCAATTAAAAGCACTCCTCGCTAGCAAATTTAAAACTTATTCTATCACAAATTAAATCAATATTGTGAAAAATAATGCATACAATATATCTGATGTTTTGGCTATTTTGTGAATAGAAGATATATCCAGTAAATACAGGCAATCCAAAGCAAGATAATAACAATTCCCGCAAACCAATTATTTTTCTTCATCCTATTCGATTTTGCTGCTAATAATCGACACTCAATTAAAATATTGTTCGGTATTAATTTTAAAACAATAGAAATGGCGAAGGGAATTAAAATTAGATCATCCAGATATCCAAGTACTGGAATGAAATCAGGTATCAAATCAATCGGGCTGAATGCATAAGCAACAATAACAAGTGACAAAAGCTTTATGTAAAAAGGTAATTCGGGATGTTTATATGCCTCCACTAGTACGAAAATATCTTGTTTAATTTTCTTGGCATACGCTTTTATTCTAGAAAACATATGTCTATCACCTAAATTCATTTTATACATAAGTATACGCTCTTAATGTTAGGATGAAAATGAACGAATCGTTATAATTAGTTTAAAATAAATGGTAATCGAAAGGAGAAAGAAAGAATGGAGATAACAGATATTGAAGCACTATACAAAAGGCTTATTGATGCATGGAATATAGCGGATGCAAGAGAAATGTCAGATTTATTTTCATTAGATGGTGTCATGATTGGTTATGATGGGAGTTTAGAGGTTGGGCGTGAAAACATGTTTGCGCATTTACTGCCAGTTTTTGAGAGTCATCGCACTGCCAAATTTGTTACAAAAGTGAAAGAGGTTTCTTTCCTAAATGATGACACAGCGTTATTGCGTTCGATTGCTGGAATGATTCCTCCGGGAAAATCAAAGATTAACCCCGCAGTAAATACGCATCACACGTTAGTTGTGGAGTTTAAAGCAGGAAAGTGGCAGATAAGATTGTTCCAAAATACTCCTGCCCTTTTTCACGGAAGACCCGAGCTAGTTGACCAGATGACAAAAGAATTAGAGGAAATTTTGAATACATAAAAAAACATGAGTTTTGATCTCATGTTCAGACTGTAGACAAACTCGTATTTATTTTTATATAAGATAGACCAGGTTTTCCGAAGCTTACCGCTCGCTTTCCGCGGGCGAGCGCCGAGCCGCTTCGTCGCTACGCTCCTGCAGGGTCTCGTCTGTCTCGCTTTTCCCGCAGGAGTCGAGCGGACGCTTCTCCAAACCAATAAAATGCTTCCTTATTATTTTCTATTTACTTAGGAAGAATAATCTTGAGTTCATAGAAATTGATGACTAAAAATATAGAACGGGACCAATTAGCAAACTTCCTTTTGTCTACGGCTTCAACATGAGTTTTGATCTCATGTTTTTTTTATACCTTTTATCACATCATATGCACGCAATGCGCGTAATCTTGCACTTGAATGGTCAACGATAGGCAGTGGATAAGTAGAACCAAGCTGAATATCAATGCCTTTTAAAATATCGGAAGGAGCATCCCATGGACGATGAATGTATGGAGCGGGAAGTTTAGCTAGTTCCGGAACCCACTTTCTTATGTAATCGCCATTAGAGTCAAACTTTTCGCTTTGAATAATTGGATTGAATATTCGAAAGTAGGGAGCCGAATCAATTCCAGAGCCTGTAACCCATTGCCAGCCCATTGCGTTATTTGCCACATCAAAATCTACAAGTGTTTGTTGAAACCATTCATATCCAATTCTCCAATCAATCAGCAAATGTTTTACAAGAAAAGAGGAGGCCACCATACGGACGCGATTATGCATATATCCTGTTTCCCAAAGTTCTCGCATTCCTGCATCTACAAGTGGATATCCAGTTAAACCTTTTTTCCAACAATCCACGGCCACCTCATCTTTTTGCCAAGGAAAGTGTTCAAAATTCGATCGAAGTGGTTTCATTGGAAATGTAGGAAACTGAATAAGCTGGTGATAAGAAAATTCTCTCCATACTAATTGTCGGATGAATGATTGAAGTATGGGAGAATCATCTTTCCTGGCCGCATAAAAAATTGAACGGACACTAATATTACCAGATGCTAAGTAGGGAGACAGAGTAGATGTAGCCCTGGAAGCTGGAAAGTCTCTTTTTCTTTCATATTTATATAAATTGTTGCTAAGAAACTGCTCCCATATCTCCAATGCATTCTGTTCACCTGGTTTCCAATATTGCTCTAATTTATCAGACCTATATTTAGAAGAAAGTAAGTGAAGTTCCTCGACTTTTACAGAAGTTATTGGATTCTTATAAATTTCAAACTTATAGGGAGTAGGGACTGGGTGATGTGCAATTACATTCATGCTTTTCTTCCAAAAAGTCGTAAATACCTTATACACCTCTTGATTATGATTGAACATCTCTGCCGGATTATAAAGTAGATTTGCATTGTAGGTACGAGCCTCTATATACTGAGCCTTTAACTGCGTAATAATCTTCCTATCTCTATTCACGATAGATGGCTCATAGCGTTCATTGAAAAAGACGGCATCTGCCTGAGTCTCATGTATTAAATCTTGCAGTACTTCTAAAGAATTGCCAACCCTTATGATAAGTGGAATTCGTTGTTGAAATGAAAGTAGCGAATGATGAAGCCACCATAAAGAGGAATCACTCGCTTGGTATTCTTTTTCTTCTTCCTTTGACCAAATGAAGACAGGGATTACTGTCCCTTGCTGCGAGGCTTCCCATAAGGCAGGGTTATCATGTACCCGAAGATCTTTTCTAAACCAAACGATTATCTTTTTCGTATTCAGAAGACTTCACTCTTTCGCTTGCTTTTTTTCTTCTAATTTTAATACACCATAGATCATTTTATACATCAATAGATAATTGAAAAAGCTATCAATCGGATGATTAACTACAATTATCGGATTATAAAGTTAAATAATCGGATGATTAACTGCAAGAATCGGATAATAAAGCTAAATAATCGGATAATAAACTGCAAAATAACTTAGTTTAGAAAAACTCCATTTTCCGTGCGTCTATTAATTGACGCTAATCATCCATTTGCAAATTTAAATGAAAATTATTGAGAGGATAGTAGAAAATGATGGAGTATGGTAAGATAAAATTAGTAACTGGTACTAATAATAGGTATAGTATATTCGTATAATAATTTGGAGGTATATATGAGAGATTTAATTCAATTAAAAGATAAGAATATTGTTGTTATGGGTGTTGCAAACGAGCGTAGTCTTGCATGGGGAGTAGCAAAGTCGCTTTATGAAGTCGGAGCAAACGTTATTTTTACTTACCGTAAAGAGCGTTCTCTAGGAAAGATTGAAAAGTTATTAGTAGATAATAATTTAGAAGCAAAACTTGTTGTCGCTTGTGATGTTAATAGCGATGATAGTATGAAAGCTGCTTTCGAACAAATTGGAAATGAAGTAGGAGTAATCCACGGAGTAGTTCACTCTGTTGCGTTTGCCAATGGGGAAGATTTAAAAGGTGATTTTATAAACACTTCTAGAGATGGTTATGCATTTGCTCAAGATACAAGTGCATACTCACTTATTGCGGCAGCAAGAGAAGCAGCACCTTTCATGATAGAAGGTGGCTCTATTGTGACGATGACTTATTTAGGAGCAGAGCGAGTGTTAGAAGGATATAACGTAATGGGAATCGCTAAAGCATCATTAGAGGCTTCTGTTAAGTATTTAGCATTAGATTTAGGGAAAAATAATATTCGTGTGAATGCAGTTTCTGCTGGGGCAGTTCGGACACTAGCGGCAAAAGGCATTTCTTCTTTTAATACAATTTTGCATAAAATAGAAGAAACAGCTCCTTTAAAACGTAATGTAACACAAGAAGAAGTAGGGGATATGACGGTTGCTCTTCTAAGTAATCTATCAAGAGGTGTAACGGGAGAAGTTGTTTACGTCGATTCTGGATACAATATTATGGGTTAACCTCAAAAAAGAGGAGAGAGCATATGACGGATCAAAGCGATTTTCAAAAAATATTAGCAAAGCCTGCACAACGAGCGCTAGCAGGAGCAAATATTGAAACCTTAGAACAATTATCGAAGTACTCCGAAGTAGAGATTATGGAGTTGCACGGAATTGGTCAAAATGCTTTCCAAAAGCTCCAAGAAGCACTTTCAGAAATAGGATTGTCTTTTGCTTCCAAAAAATAGAGAGCAGGATGAAGTCACCGTGACTTCATCCTGCTCTCTTTTTATTTAGGGGTCTATACTATTTCGGAATAAATTAAGCGCCCTCGTCCGTCGCGTTATTCGGAATGGAGCAGTTTGGAGATTCTCCTTATTAATCTATAAGTTTTTGTTTTTATCTTCTTTCAATGACAGTCCCTCTGCTTCTCATGATAAGTAATATGAAGTTGTTGAAGTGAGTTTACTACGTTAAAAGAATGAAGTCAACGTCAAACATGACATAGGAATTTATTTTGTGAATTTTTTGTTCAATTTTAAAAAATAATGTTTTTTCATCATTTCAAAGGGTAATTGTATGATATGTGATGAATTGAATGGAGGAGGAATAAGTTTGAATAAAAAGGTTAACGAAAATAGTAAAGATGAACAGTTAGAACAGTATCGTGTAGATGATAGAGAGAAAGCTCTAACGACAAATCAAGGATTAAAAGTTTCGGAGGATGAATTTTCTTTAAAAGCCGGCGAACGAGGTCCTACTCTCTTAGAGGATTTTCATTTTCGTGAAAAAATGACACATTTTGACCATGAGCGAATTCCCGAGCGAATTGTTCACGCTCGTGGCTATGCAGCACATGGAGTATTTGAGCTATATGAATCCTTGCAACCTTATACAAAAGCGAAATTCTTGCAAACCCCTGGTGAAAAAACACCGGTTTTTGTAAGGTTTTCGACAGTAGCTGGTTCTCGTGGGTCGGGTGAGCTTGCTCGAGATGCACGTGGTTTTGCTACTAAATTTTATACAGAAGAGGGAAACTACGATTTAGTAGGAAATAATATTCCCGTATTTTTTATCCAAGATGCTATTAAGTTCCCAGATTTAATACATGCTTTAAAACCAGAACCGCATAACGAAATCCCCCAAGCAGCAACTGCCCATGACACCTTTTGGGACTTTATCGCGAACAATCAAGAGGCTGCCCATATGGTAATGTGGGCGATGTCAGATAGAGCCATACCACGCAGTTTCCGTATGATGGAAGGGTTTGGAGTAAATACATTCAGATTTGTAAATGAGGAAGGAAAGTCCCATTTTGTAAAATTTCATTGGAAGCCAGTACTAGGTGTACATTCAGTCGTATGGGACGAAGCACAAAAGATAAACGGGAAAGACCCTGACTTCCATCGTCGAGATTTATATGAATCAATTGAAAATGGAAACTATCCGGAGTTCGAATTTGGCGTACAGTTAATAGCTGAAGAAGATGAGTTTAAATTTGATTTTGATATTCTGGACCCGACAAAGTTATGGCCAGAGGAAGAAGTGCCTGTAAAAATTGTTGGAAAAATGACTTTGAATCGTAACGTAGATAATGTATTTGCCGAGACAGAACAAGTTGCATTCCATCCCGGTAGTGTAGTTCCTGGGATCGACTTTACGAACGATCCACTTCTACAGGGAAGATTGTTCTCATACACGGATACACAATTAATAAGACTTGGAGGTCCTAACTTCCATGAGCTGCCGATTAACCGTCCGGTATGCCCATTCCATAATAATCAACGAGATGGGTATGGAAGACAAACGATTAATGTGGGTAGAGTGAGCTATCATAAGAACTCATTAGCAGGAAATACCCCAACACCTGTGAGTGAGGCGGAGGGTGGATATGCACACTATCAGGAAAAAATCGATGCCCGCAAAGTTCGTGCTCGTAGTGAAAGCTTTAAAGATCATTTCTCTCAGGCTACTCTGTTTTGGAATAGTATGAGTAATCCTGAAAAAATTCATATTATTAATGCATTTAGCTTTGAACTCGGAAAATGTTTAGAAATATCAGTACGTCAACAAGTATTAGAGATGTTGGCAAACATTGATCTAGACTTAGCGACTAAAGTAGGCGAAAACCTGGGCCTAGTTGTCCAAGGAAATAATCTTACGTCGAATAGTAAATCATCTCCAGCTCTAAGTCAGCTGAATACTAAGATGAAGCCTGACACACGTAAAATTGCAGTGTTAGTAGGAGAGGGATTTGATGCTGACCTTGCAGCGGTTTTAGATGCTTTAAAAGCAAATGGAACACAGCCCGAAGTTGTAAGTGATCATGGAGGAGCAGTTACGGGAGAAGATGGATCCTTATTACCTGTAGACCATACTTTCCTAACTGCTGATTCTGTTTTGTTTGATGCAGTTTATGTGGTAAGTTCACAAGGGAAGACCTCAATGTATAACAAAGAAGCTTCCTACTTTATAAAAGAAGCATATGAGCATTACAAACCAATTGGTGCTTCATTTGGTGGGGAACAATTGATTGATGAACTTCGACTAACAGGACAACTAGGTGTACTCACGAAAGAAACTGGAAATAGTTTTGTTGATAGTTTTATAAATTTAATAGCAAACCATCGTTTCTGGGATCGAGCGGTCTAAATTATTTAAAGGCAAGTCCATACAGTTTGGACTTGCCTTTTCTATTATATTATAAAAAAAATGATAGAAAAATGTAGAGGGGTAGCGTAATGCTTAGCGTTTAGCCGCACGAGGCCAAATGTAATATGAAATGGATATGACGAAATCTATGCCAAGCACAATGCTCCAAACCTTTAATGTACCTGACAAAGCCTCAGATCTTGAAGAATCATCGATTAAATAAATTAAAACAAGGAGTAGTCCTCCTCCGATAATATAAGCGAGTAGATGTTGAAGAGTACCCTTCATCGATTGTTTTGCGTATTCCATCCCCGTTTTACGAACTGGTTTTGTCCCTTGTTTTTGTACATAATACAGAAACTTCTCATCTGCCCAATGAATCATACTTTTACCAAAGGCGATAGATGTTCCCAGATAAATCGCCGCAATTGCATGTGCCATCGTTGCAGTTGCCCCGTTATATAAATCAGTAGCTGTAATGACTAAAAGAATTAAATCAATTACTGGTGTAAGAGCAAGAAAGAAAAGGCCGAGTCGTTCCCGTTTTAAGATATATCTAGTAATGAGCCCTAGTAAAATAACGACCCAAAATCCAACTTCACAAGCAATAATTGTCCATGCGATGAAATTCAAGTTAACACCCCTTTCGAAGGATTACTATTTTTTTAATTGACCTCGTCCTAACTCCCTTTTATCCTTTCATTATTTATTTTAAAAAGCAATCAGAATTTAAGCATAAAATAAATATTTCTCTAATAATAATAAATTATCGCAATAATAAATTATTATATAGGGCAGGTGAATGAAAAATCAAAAGTAGAAGCGTTTTGCAAAATCTTGGGAATACTGAAATTGAAATGATACTACTGAAATTTCTATAAAGGAGATGGTTTTCAAATGAATACAAATATACCATCTCAATTACAGCCTTTTATTCAAATGGTAGATTTTATTGGAATGGCGATGGGAAACAATTGTGAAGTAGTTCTTCATGATGTCAGCAAGATTGAACATTCTATAGTAGCGATCAAAAATAACCATATTAGTAATCGCAAAGTAGGTGGTTCACTAACCGATTTAGCATTGAAAATTTTAAAAGACAAGTCTTATGAGGAAAAAGATTTTTTAATTAATTATTCTGGGAAAACACAAGATGGTAAAATTCTGCGATCTTCTACCTTTTTTATTAAAGATGAATACGGGAATGTGATTGGCATGCTTTGCTTAAATATGGATGTTAGCAAGATCGTTGAAACTAGGAATCTATTAGATAGTTTAATAAGCGGAATAAGCACAAAAAATCAAAATAGCACATATTTAGATGAAAATTTGCCAACTAATGAAGATGGCCCAATGGAAGATTTATCTACGTCAATTGAGGAGTTAACCTCTTCCATAATATTAAGAACAATTGCAGAAACAAATATTCCTCCTTATCGAATGTCAGCAAATGAAAAAATGGATGTAGTGAAACAATTAAATGAGAAAGGGGTGTTTTTGATAAAAGGTGCTGTTTCAGAAGTTGCATTGCATCTTAAAACTTCAGAAGCTACCGTTTATAGGTACTTAAATAAAATATGAAAGGTTGATCTTTATTGAAATATAATTTTGATGAAATAGTTAATAGAAAAGGGACCTATTCCCTTAAATGGGATGGGGGTGAATTGATTAAAGAGATAGGATTTACTGATAGATATGATGAAGAGACGCTGCCATTATTTACTGCAGATATGGATTTACCAGTGCCTCAGTCTTTAATCGAAGCTTTGCATAAAACCGTAAATCATAAAATATTTGGTTATTCCATATTTCCGAAAGAGTACTATGAAGCAATCCAATCGTGGTTTAAAAATAGACATGACTGGGAGATTAAGAAGGAGGAAATTATTTATAGCCCTGGAACCGTTCATGCTTTAAACATTGCTGTAAAAGCATTTACAAATTCAGGTGATGGAGTTATTATTCAACGTCCAGTGTACCCTCCTTTTACATCTGCAATTGAAGGAAATGGACGAAAAGTCATTAATAATACGCTTTTATGTGACGAAAATGGATATTATTCTATAGACTTTGTTGATTTTGAAGAAAAAGCAAAAGAAGAAAGTACCAAATTATTTATTTTATGTAATCCACACAATCCAGTAGGAAGAGTTTTTAATATAGAAGAGCTAACAAGATTATCAGATATTTGTGCAGATAATAATGTGTTAATCATTGCAGATGAAATTCATGGAGATTTAATTAGGCGAAATCAAACTTTTTTCCCAATTTCAAAGGTTACTAATAATGCTGGTCATATAATTACATGTACTGCGATTAACAAAACATTTAATGTGGCAGGTCTCCATTGTACAAATATTATTATATCGAATCCGAAACTTAGAAAAATATTTAGTGAAGAAATGGGTTTTCAATTAGCATCTCCGTTCACAATTGCAGCATTAATTGCTGTATACAACGATGGTGAAGAGTGGTTAGAACAATTGAAAGAATACATCGATGAAACAATCGAATGGGTAATAAAATTTTTAGCAGAAAAAATGCCTCAAGTTAAAGTGAGAATACCTGAAGGGACATATATTTTGTGGATGGATTTTAGTGCATATGGTCTTTCACCCGAAGAAGTACATGAACGCATATACAATAAAGCAAATGTACTTTTGGAAGACGGAATTATGTTTGGAGAGGAAGGGTTATATTATCAAAGAATTTGTATTCCTTCACCACGCTCGATTATTAAAGATGCTTTTGAAAGAATATCAAAGGAATTTTAATGGTTCTTTAAATTTTTTTAAGTAAAATAAACTGAATTTTCAAATAAAAAAAGGGGTGAGCAAAATGGCAAGTCAAGAGGCAAAATTAAAAAAGGTATTAGGTCTAGGAGATGTAATGAGTATAGGGGTAGGGCAAATTATTGGAGCAGGTGTTATGGCTCTAACTGGTATTGCAATTGGAATGACCGGCAGTGGAGTTGTTTTAGCTTTTATTGTTTCATCTATTTTTACACTGTTTATGGTTCTCCCTACAGCAGTAATGGGATCTGCACTACCTACAACGGGGGGGAATTATAAGTACGCTAGTCGATTGTTGTCTCCTAAAATTGGATTTTTTTGGCTATCATTATTTATACTTGGTCAATTAACAATTGCTATGTATGCTATATCATTCGCAGACTATGTACAGGGACTTGTTCCAAATGCACCACTTAAACTAGTTGCATTTACATTATTGACAATATTTTTTATTGCTAATTTAGTAGGTGTGAAATTTGCTGCATTAATAGAGAAATTAATGGTTATTATCTTGCTTCTTGCATTAATCGTATTTGTAGCATGGGGAATGCCTGAAGTTAATTACGCTGTTCTTAATTCAAAGGATATGTTTCCCTCCGGATTTGTTGGATTTTTTATGGCCGTTGGGTTGCTTTCATTTGCAACAGGAGGAGCATCAGTGGTCGCAGAACTTGGTGGAGAAATGAAAAATCCAGGAAGAGATATACCACTTACTATAATAGTGACGACAATAGCAGTCGGAGTTTTATATGCTTTTATGGCGTTAATTGCAGTAGGCGTATTACCGATAGCAGATGTTGCAAATCAGCCATTAACGGATGTTGCCAAAGCTATTTTACCTGAATCACTTTTCGTTTTCTTTATTGTTGGTGGAGCAATGTTTGCACTTGCTACTACGTTAAATGCAACTCTGTCTTGGGTTACAAAAGGAATTATGATTGCTTGTGAAGACGGATGGCTTCCAAAATCATTAGGTAAAGTGAATGATAGATTTGGGACGCCACATTGGTTACTGACGATAATTTATGTTATTGGTGTAATTCCAATCATTACTGGATTGCCATTAACAGTTATTTCTGCATTAGGAACGGGAGTTTTCTTGATAGCTGGAGTTATTCCTATTATCGCTGCAACACAATTACCCAAAAAATATCCTGAACAATATAACAAAGCACCTTTTAAATTATCTCCTAGAACTTTAAATATTACTGTTTGTATTGCTGTATTTTTGTTGCTTTTCCAAGGTTTTTTACTCATGTCCTCCTTATCTTCTAAAATTATTATTGGAACAATTGCTTACATGGTTGTTGCAATCGTTTATGTGATCATTGTCGGTAAAAAGTATGGTTTGAATAAAAAGTTAAGCTTTAACGTTGATTCAGATAATGCTAACACTGTAAAGAGAGAAGAAACTGCTGCTACTGTTGAAGAAAAACTATAAAAAATTTTAAATGGAGGTTTTACATTGACAAACGATAGTTTATATCTAAAATCAAATGCTAGAAGAATATTAGAATTAGGAAAGCTTGCACCTGACACATTTAAAGCATTTATTGCATTCGATCAAGTGGCATTGGCTGACGGACTTATTCCGAAGAAAACGAAGGAATTAATTGCTGTAGCAATTGCACATGTAACAGGCTGCCCATATTGCATTGAGGCTCATGTATCAGCTGCCAAAAAGTTAGAAGCCTCTAAAGAAGAAATTTTAGAAGCTGTTATGGTTGCTACTGCCCTAAAAGCTGGTTCAGCACTTGCACATGGTCTAAATGGTCTGAATGCTTTTACAGAAACAAAAGATGATGAAATGTATAAAAAATCTAATATGTTGAGATTTAAAGAATTAAGTGAATTAGATCCAGATTCATTTAAAGCATTCAATAAATTCGATATGGAAGCAATGAAACCTGGATTAATTGGTAGAAAAGATAAGGAATTAATAGCTATTGCAGTTGCGCATGTAACTGGTTGCGCTTATTGCATTGAAATACACACTAAAAAAGCTAAACAATTAGATGTTTCATTAGAAGAAATTACAGAAGCGATTTTCGTAGCTACAGCCTTAAAAGCAGGTTCCGCACTTGCACATAGTGTAAATGCTTTAAATGCATTTGAAGGCTAACTTAGGTGAATTTGAGTGTTAATTAGCTTTACTTATTCAGTTGTTTTTGTTATATTCTGATAAACGAATATCCACAAGCTATGAAGAGAAAAGTAAAATGATGTTGTTTTTTAAAAAGAGAGCTTTGTTCGCTGAAAAAAAGCAAAAAACACTTATTTG
Organism: Psychrobacillus mangrovi; assembly: GCF_037104765.1. Classification (NCBI taxonomy): domain Bacteria; kingdom Bacillati; phylum Bacillota; class Bacilli; order Caryophanales; family Bacillaceae; genus Psychrobacillus; species Psychrobacillus mangrovi. The sequence continues at coordinate 110,471 of NZ_JBAWSY010000010.1, forward strand.
AAAAATGGTCTCTGAGCTTCGTACTGAACGTATAATACGGCGGATGCAACAGATGGAAAACTCTTGTTGTAAATACTCCGAGGTGTAATTATCACTAGTAAGCTACGACAAGAATCGGCACTTGTTATAAAGGCCGGAGTATTAGTTTTTGATACTCGCTAAGGTAAGCAACGGGAGTTGTTTATAAATTTAGGTGGTACCACGAGTTTAACCTCGTCCTTTTTAGGACGGGGTTTTTTGTTTTTTATTTTTTCATAAAAAGGGGATGTCATAATGAGTATTTTCATTGGAGGAGCTTGGCCGTATGCAAATGGATCCTTACATTTAGGTCATATCGCTGCATTATTACCAGGCGATATATTAGCTCGGTATTATCGGTTAAAAGGAGAACAGGTTCTTTACGTATCAGGGAGTGATTGCAACGGAACACCTATTTCCATTAGAGCAAATCAGGAAGGGGTGACGACAAAAGAAATCGCAGATCGCTATCATAAAGAGTTTGAAGAAAGTTTTGCAAAATTAGGTTTTTCTTATGATTTATACACTCGGACAGATGGAGAATTCCACCATCAGATTGTACAAAAAATATTTTTAAAATTGGTAGAGAACGGTTATGTCTATAAGAAAGAGATTGATCAAATGTATTGTGAGTATGATCAGCAGTTTCTTCCGGATCGATATGTGGAGGGAATATGCCCGAATTGTTTTCATCCTTCAAGAGGAGATCAGTGTGATAATTGTTCAACGATATTAGATCCTTTAGATATTATTAATCCAAAGTGTAAAATATGTGGAAATGAACCAATCGTGAAGTCTACTGAGCATTTTTACTTTGCTCTGAGTAAATTTCAAAAGGAAATAGAGGCGTATGTGAAAAAGGCTAAAAACGAAAGCAATTGGAGAGACAATGCATTGAATTTATCGGAAAGATATCTTCAGGAAGGCCTTATTGATCGAGCGGCATCAAGAGATTTGCCGAATGGGGTTAGTATTCCAGTGGAAGGATACGAAGACAAGAAGGTTTACGTATGGATTGAAGCAGTATCGGGTTACTATTCTGCCTCCAAGGAATGGGCATTTCTTCACAAAAAAAATGACGAAGAATTTTGGAATGAACATACAAAATCCTATTACATCCACGGGAAAGATAATATTCCATTTCATACAATCATTTGGCCATCCATCTTATTAGGAATTAATAATAATGCTTTACCCACACATATCATCTCTAACGAATATTTGACATTGGAGAAAAAGAAGCTGTCTACAAGTAAAAACTGGGCAGTATGGGTTCCGTATATTTTAGAAAAATATGACCCTGATTCCATAAGATATTTTCTAACAACAAATGCACCAGAAAATAGAGATACGGATTTTTCATGGAGAGAATTTATCTATAGTCACAATTCAGAATTACTAGGAGCATATGGTAACTTTATTAATCGTACATTAAAGTTCATTGAAAAATCTTATGATGGATCTATTTCAGCGGGAATGATAAATAGAGAAATACAAATAAATGTGGAAAATTTGTATGTTATTGTTGGGGATCTAATTGAAGCAGGACATTTTAAACAAGCAATAGAAGTAATCTTTGAGTATATAAGGTCTGCGAATAAATATTTTGATACGGAGCAGCCGTGGAAGCAGTTTAATGAAGACAAAGATTCTTGTGATAACACATTATTCTCTTGTGTTTTCATCATTGCTAATTTAACACAAATATTAGCTCCATTCTTGCCTTTTTCTAGTTTAAAAGTGAAAGAAATGTTGAATCTTAAAGACTTTAAGTGGAAAGTAATTCAACAAGAAAGCTATACACTGAAATCTGTAAGACCAATCTTTGAACGTTTGGATATTAAGATAATTGATGAAGAATTAAACAATTTAAATAGTCAGGTTAGAGTTGAATAACTAAAGATCAAATAAATTAAGATATGAATCTGATCTTTAAGTGCCAATTATATGCATAGACTTGAACAGATACATCACCAACTATAGGCATTCGCGCTGGCCGCACGTCCGCATGAGCCGCTGTATGCGCTAGCGCATTTCGCTGTCTCATACGGCACGTCATGCGGCTGTTAAGGCGCGAATGCCAGTGTATTCTTTTCATAAGGAAAAGAGTAGATTCTAATATATGCACTGTTAATAAATAACTCTGAAAACAGGATTTAGGTTTACTTCTTTCACTCAACTTTTTTCTTATCATAGGTTGTTTCTAGGATGTGGGAGCGACTCATCCTGCGGAGGCTCATACGTAGCGTGCGGCAAATCCACCATTTTGTATAACAAAGTCAGTAGGTTGAAATCAATAGTAATAAATAACATAGCCATAAATAAAAAACCCCTAATCAATTAGAGGTTTGAAGTGAGGAATTACAAGCTCTTTCAAGAGCAGAAAACGTACTTTCTATACAATCGTGGGTTTCAGTTATGAGGGTATCTAAATATGTTATTTCATAAAGATTTTTATGAAAACATACAGATAAGAGTGGCGTTTGGTTAGGATCTTTTAGAGTCAAAGTTATGTTGCTATTGCTAAACTTTTGTAGAGTATCAAGCATTACTCGGGTGTGACACAGTGACATATAACTCATAGTCTCCTCTCTATAAAGGGGATATGACTAAGGAAAGTCTAGTAGTCCCACTATTTGCCATACACCTAACTTAACACAATATATGAATAAAGTATATAGTTAGAAAATTTTGAATAGTATAGTTATTTGGAGGAAACTAATTTTAAAACAACTAAATGTAAGTGGGAATAAGCAAAAAACTAGTTATCATTTCCTTCGATTTAGTTCTCTTTTTTGAATCAAATTTACTTTAGAAAGTTCAAATAATAAATAATAGGTTATATTAATAAAAACAAGAGAGTTATAGGAGGAAATTTGATGCATTATGTAATTATTGGTGGAGATGCAGCAGGTATGAGTGCTGCAATGGAAATTGTACGTCAAGATTCGACTGCTAAAATTACAACGCTCGAAAAAGGTCATATATATTCATATGGGCAATGTGGTTTGCCATATGTAGTAGGGAAGCACGTCACATCATCAACCGATGTGATTGCAAGAAGTGTAGAAATGTTTCGAAGCAAATACGGTATAGATGCGAAAACAGGATATGAAGTAACAAGTGTCGATCCACTAAGTAAAACGGTATCTGGAATTATCCTTCAGACGAGGGATACTTTTGCCCTGAAATATGACCGACTCCTTATTGCCACTGGCGCGAGTCCTGTAATACCTGACTGGGAAGGGAAAGACTTGGACGGTATTCATACAATCAAAACTATTCCAAATACGGAAGCAATAATTGCAGATTTAGAACATGTAAACCATGTGACCATTATAGGTGGGGGTTATATTGGCCTCGAGATGGCGGAGAATTTTGTAGGCATTGGGAAAAAGGTACGAATAATTCAACGTAGTAACCAATTAGCTAATATTTTTGATGAAGATATGTCAGGTATTATTCACCAAGAGGCAATAAAACAGCAGGTTGAAGTTATTTTGAATGAAGAAGTACAATCTTTTTCTGGAAACCATCGTGTAAACACTGTTATAACAGATAAAAGAAGCTATAATACAGACTTAGTTTTAATAGCAGCTGGTGTTAAACCGGCGACAGATTTTCTAAAAGATACAGGAATAAAAACAATACGAAATGGAGCAATAATCGTAAATGGTAACTTGGAAACAAGTATTCCGCACATTTATGCAGCTGGAGATTGTGCTACTCATTTTAATAGGGTTAAACAAAAGGATGATTATGTTCCGCTTGGTACCACAGCTAATAAACAAGGCAGGCTAGCTGGATTTAATATGATGGGACAAAAAAGAGAATTTAAAGGAATTGTTGGTACTTCCATTATGAAATTTTTTGAATTATCCCTTGGTAAAACAGGACTTTCTGAAAAAGAAGCTGAACAACTTGGTATCCCCTACGAAACCCATTTGCAACAAGTAAACGACATAGCTGGCTATTACCCTGGAAGGGAAGAAATGCAAATTAAATTGATTTATCGGAAAGATAATCAATTGATTCTTGGAGGCCAAATTGTTGGAGGTAATGGAGTAGATAAACGAATTGACGTGCTTGCAACAGCTCTTTTTCAACAAATGAGCATTTCTGATTTATTAGATTTAGATCTTGCATATTCTCCACCTTTTAACGGAGTCTGGGATCCATTGCAACAATTGGCGAAGCGAGTAAGGAAAAATTAAGACTTGACGATTTTTTCATTGTTGCATATACTAAACAAAATAATTTAACATAAGCGAAGAAAAGGACTTGATTCATTTATTTTTTCTTTTTTAGAGAACAGGGTCATTGGCTGAGAGCCCTGAAGGAAAAAGAATGATTTACCACCTTGGAGCTATTATGGGGAATCAAAACCATAGTCGGGAAACCGTTATCTTTTATGAGCGCAATACTATTTGTGTTGCAAAATTAGGGTGGAACCACGACCACACTCGTCCCTTTACCGGGATGGGTGTGGTCTTTTTTATTGTTGTGAGGTAAAAGGCGTTAAAGGAGAGACTCATCCTTGAAATAAACAGACAGAGTCTCTAAATTAAATAAGTTATAAGCGAAGAAAAGGACATGAACTATTCTTTCATTTCTTGCCAGAGAACAGGGTCATTGGCTGAGAGCCCTAAAGAAAAAAGAATGATTTACCACCTTGGAGCTATTATGGGGAAAGCAAAACCATAATCGGGAAACCGTTATCTTTTATGAGCGCAATACTTTTATGTGTTGCAAAATTAGGGTGGAACCACGACCACACTCGTCCCTTTACCGGGATGGGTGTGGTCTTTTTTATATTATTCAGTTGGACGTGTAAAACCAACTGAAACAATTGAAAAAAACGGATGCAAATACGCCGTGGCAAATTTGATAAAAAAATAGGAGGAGTTATTAATGTCAATTAAAGCAGAAGAAAGAATCAGTCACCAAAAGTTAGGTCAGCAATTAGAGTTATTTATGTCAAGTGATGAAGCACCGGGAATGCCATTTTATTTGCCAAATGGAATGGTGTTACGTAATGAACTCGAATATTTTTGGAGAGAAAAACATCGAAGAGCAGGATATCAAGAAATAAAAACACCGATAATGATGAAGCAAGAACTATGGGAGAAATCTGGTCACTGGGATCATTACCACGAAAATATGTACTTCTCTCAAGTAGATGATCAAAAATATGCAATTAAACCGATGAGTTGCCCAGGTGCAGTACTCATCTTTAATAGTAAAAGAAGAAGCTACCGCGAACTACCTATACGTTATGCAGAACTCGGTTTAGTTCATCGACATGAGTTATCGGGTTCTTTAAATGGACTTTTACGTGTTAGAGCCTTTACACAAGATGATGCGCATCTTTTCGTTCGTGAAGATCAGATAGAAAGTGAAATCGATAAAGTGCTTAATTTGGTTGATGAATTTTATTCAGCGTTTGGCTTTAGTTATAAAATAGAACTTTCCACTCGTCCAGAAAATTTTATGGGAGAAGTGGAAGCTTGGGAACAAGCAGAGCATGCTTTAGAGTCTGTTTTAAAGAATAAGCAACTAGAGTATCAAATTAACGAAGGGGATGGAGCTTTTTACGGACCTAAAATAGACTTTCATATACTCGATTCGTTAGGACGTAGCTGGCAATGTGGAACAGTTCAACTCGATTTTCAAATGCCAGAAAAATTTCATTGTCAGTATATTGATGAAAACAATGAATTACATCAACCTATAATGATTCACCGTGCAATTTATGGCTCTATTGAACGCTTTATAGCAATACTTATCGAACATTTCCAAGGAAGTTTCCCACTTTGGTTAGCACCTGTTCAAATAAAGATATTACCGATAGCAGATGCACATGTTCCCTATGCGGAAAAATTAAAAGAGCAGCTGGAACAAGAAGGCTACCGTATAGAAATAGATGACCGAGTAGAAAAAATAGGATTGAAAATTAGAGAAGCTGCAATGCAGAAATACCCTTATATGCTTATCGTTGGAGAGCAGGAAATGCTGAACAGCAAGATCTCTGTAAGAAAACATAAGGTAGGTACAATTGGTGAAATGGGTCTTAATGAATTTATTGATCACTTAAAGAAATGATATTAAAATTGAATCCCCCTCAGATAGAGGACATTCTCATTATGTTAACGAATGGAATAGGAGAGGGGATTTGATGTATGTATTATGCAATGACAAATACTTTGTTGAGGTGTAAAAATGGAAATAAAAATGTTATCGCCAGAAGATGCAATTGACTACTGGGAATTACGATTAGAAGCTTTACAATTGAGTCCTGAAGCGTTTGGTACTAGCTATGAGGAAGCAATACAGAGAACGAATCCAATTGAGCGAGTGGAAAAGAATCTTCAAACAGAAAGAAATTATACATTTGGAGCCTACTACCACGAGAAACTTGTAGGTATGGTGACATTAGTTCAGGAAGAGGGATTAAAGTTAAGACACCGTGCAAACATTTATGCAATGTACGTAAGTCCCCAAGTTCGAGGGAAAAGTGTTGGAAAAGCCTTACTAGTGGAAGCCATAAACAAGGCGAAAACAATCAAGGAAATTGAAAAAATTAACCTCTCAGTTGTTTCAACGAATGAAGCTGCAAAAAACTTGTACACACAATTAGGATTTACCGTATTTGGGGTAGAAGAAAAAGCGTTGAAAATGAATGATACATATTTTGACGAAGATCATATGGCACTCATTATAGAAAGGTAGGGACATTATGGAAGATGGAAAAAATAGTAATGAAAAGCCTAAAGCTTATCGTTCACCTATAGGTGTGATTTTTGACAAGTTTTCGCAATCAAAGGATGTATCATTGATTTATGGTGAACCAATTGAGCTTGAAAATAAGCGAGTACTACCTGTAGCTAAAGTAGACTATTATGTTGGTGGTGGCGGCGGATATTCTAATGCAGAAGAGAATAACTCAACTGCCCAAGGAGAAGGAGGGGGTGGCTATATTTCAGTTAAACCAGTTGGTGTTTTTGAGATTACATCTTCTAAAGTGAAATTCAAGCCAGTCATTCGATGGGATTTCTTTCTAACTCTTTTTTCTATAATCACATTTGGTCTTATCCTTCTTCGAAAAAAATCCGCTAGATAGCGGATTTCAGATAGTAGACAAAAGGCAACTGGCTACTTGGGCAAGTTCATTCTGTTGATTTTTTGTCAACATTTTCTATTAACACAAGATTATTATTCCTAAGTATATAGAAAATAATAAGGTAGCATTATATTGGTTTGGAGAAGCGTCCGCTCGACTCCAGCGGGAAAAGCGAGACAGACGAGACCCTGCAGGAGCGTAGCGACGAAGCGGCTCGGCGCTCGCCCGCGGAAAGCGAGCGGTAAGCTTTGGAAAACCTGATTTATCCTATAATTCGAGTTTGTCTACAGTCTCAATCCGCTAGATAGCGGATTTTCTTTGCTTCCATCTTCTTATCCAACTCCATACTAACAGGGCTGTTATGGCACCTGCTGTATCTAACATCATATCTTGAGAAGCTGCTGTACGTCCACTTGTAAAGGACTGGTGGAATTCATCTGCAAGAGCGAAAAGGAACGTCAAAATAGCTGCAAAAATTGTTCGGTATTTAAAATTAGGCAAAGCAGCATAAATGGCAAGTGCAATAAATCCAAAATAAAAGAAATGAGTGGCTTTTCGAATTAAAAATTCAACAAAGGCATAGTAGCCGCGCTCCTCAATAGAAACTAAAATGCCCCAATAGGGAATTTGCAAATAGGACAGAATGGATTCGAATGGTTTACTCGGGAGCCAAGTTTCAAGCGTAGATTCAAGTGATTGCTGTTCAGCTGTTTGGCCGGAAGAAATGAATACAATTATAAGTAAGATAAGTAAGGGAATAATTTTTTTCATAATAAAACCTTAACATAAAATTTGTTAATATTCATTTGGTAGACCAAAGCTAATATAGCAAGTATGCTAAATGAGTTGAAAACTTGGGAGGAACTTTATCATGTCTAAAACAACACCGTTTTTAATGTTTCAAGGAAAAGCAGAGGAAGCAATCAATTTCTATACTACAGTATTTGAGAATTCGGAAATAATACATCTTACTCGTTACGGTGCAGGTCAACCTGGTAAAGAAGGGACCGTGTCCGCGGCAAAGTTTTCGATTAATGGACAAGTGTTTATGTGTAACGATAGTGTGGTACAACATGGCTTCACATTTACACCATCAATTTCTCTATTTGTTGAATGTGATACGGAAGTGGAAATTGATGAGGCCTTTGCTAAACTTTCAGAGGACGGAGAAATATTGATGCCATTAGGAGATTACCAATTTAGCAAAAAGTTTGGGTGGATACAGGACAAGTTTGGAGTTTCATGGCAGCTGAATTTAGCCAAATAAGGTAATCGGATAATAAATAAGGATTATCGGATAAGAATCCATAAGAATCGGATAATAACATCACATAATCGGATAATAAAAACCCGACGAGTAGCTAGAAATTACTCATCGGGTTTTATTATCATTTAATTGGAATCCAAATCTCAGAATAATAGTCCGGACTTGATGGATTCTCATTGGAATAGACTTCTAACTCAGGTGTTCCTGCTTGCTCATAAGAGTTAGAAGGAAACCATTCGGAATAAATTTGTTTCCAAGTATTTTGCATTGCATCAGGCATTGGACCGTGAACCTCAAACACTACCCATTTCGAAGCTGGAATCTCCATAGCTTGTAGATTTTCTGGTACGTCACCTTCATGATTTGTTGCAATCCAATAATCGATTAAGCTGTTTTCTTTAAAGTTTTCATCCGCAACGCAAACCCCTAGTACTCCATCTACTTCACCATTGTTTAACTGGAACAGTAAATCATCTGTTCCGTCACCGTTCACTTCATCCCAAAATAAAGGGATGCCTTGTGTGTTTTCACCATTTTTACAATTGTACGTTCTTTTCACACCAACCACTTGGAAACTGTCTTTCTCTACAATTTTATACTTCATTGGATCTGCTCCTTTCAAGATTACCTGAATTACCAGGCGATTGTAAGATTGTAACTTTCCTTGCTTTTTGCGTGCTTCACTAGGCGTCACGCTGTGTTGCTTACGAAATGCTTTTGTGAAAGCTTCAGGAGTGTCGTAGCCATATTTGTAGGCGAGATCGATGATTTTATTATCTGTATTTATTAATTCCTGCGCAGCTAATGTTAGTCTTCTCCGTCTGATATAATCCGAGATAGACATATCAGTCAGTATAGAAAAGGTCCGCTGGAAATGAAATACGGAGGAGTTTGCTTCTCTTGCAATATTCTCCATAGTTAACTCTTCTAGTAAGTGTTCCTCCATATAATTTATTGCTTTTTGAATCGACTCTACCCAACCCATTGCTCTCACTCCTTGTAATCATCTTAAGCGATATCTATTAACTCATCCTGTCATTTTGTGCTCACTTTGGACTGTTTAATAAGCTTAAAGTATTTCTACTATTTCTTTTGGACGAACATCAAGTTTAGGTAGGTCCTCTATATTGACCCAAATAGGTTCGTAAGTTCCTCTTTGAACGGAAGTTTGAGTGTATTCTTCACCGGTTCCTGTCCCAAAAGTGCCCCCAACAATGTCAGCTAAATAATAATATTGTCTTCCATTTTGCTCTAATACTTTTAATGGACGTTGAAGTCGAACTTGTACACCTAATTCCTCGAATGTTTCTCTTATTGCAGCTTCTTCAGGCGTTTCACCGCTTTCAATGCCCCCGCCTGGAAATACATAATAAGTGACATGTGGTTTAGTCCTTTTAATTAATGCAACACGACCATTTTCAATAATGACAGTAGCTCCTCGATTTCTCATGTGAATACTCCTTGCATCTTTTTATTTAGTAGTAAAATTATAACAATAATTGATGAAATAGGTGATAATTACTTATGTAAATATATCTTTACATGTAAAAGATTATACTCTACTCTGTATGTAAAGATATCTTTACGTCTTTAGGAGGCAAGAGATGACAAAGGTAATTAATCATATCAAGGAAATCCGATTACAAAGAGGAATTACTCAGATTCAGATGGCAGAAGATTTGCAAATTACAAGACAAACCATAAATGCGATTGAGAACAATAAATACAATCCCAGTTTAGAGCTTGCGCTAAAGCTGATTAAATATTTTGATGTGCCAATTGAGAAATTGTTTTATCTAAGGGAGGATGAGAAATGAAGAAACGCTATGAAGTCATTATTTACGGAGTTGTAATGGGATGTATGTTCATCGGTGGGTTACTTGGTGTTTATATGATTGGACAAAAAGAAGGAGCATTTAGCTTTGATTTATTGATTCCTATTATAGTAGGAATTGTCGGTGGTTTCATCATTTTCCTACTTATTTCAAAATGGCGTAAGAAACGAAATGGTAATGTGCCTGAAGTGGATGAACGTACGCTTTTATTAATGAAAAAATACTTCTCTATTGCCCTATATGTGGTTCTATTCGGCAGTGGTGCTCTTCTACTAATTCTTTTCGCAATGGGTGTAGAGACAATTGAAACGGGAATGCTTATTGTTTATATGATGGTAGTATATTTTCTAATAGGAATTGGGGCATTTGTTACAAAACAAATATAGAAGGGATGAAATAAAATGATTAACGTGTTATTTGTATGTTTAGGGAATATTTGTCGTTCTCCAATGGCGGAAGCAGTGTTTAAACATTTAGTAGAAAAAGAGAACTTGAGTGGTAAGATTCAAGTTGATTCTGCTGCAACTAGTTCGTGGCATATTGGAGATTCCCCACATAAAGGGACGATCACCAAACTAAAGGAATATAACATTTCGACCGAAGGAATGGTCGGTCGACAATTAGATAAGACTGATTTTGAAAAATTTGACTATATTATCGGGATGGATGCGAGTAATGTGACAAATATCCGAGAGATGCTTGGCCAGCCGGATCATCCGAAAATTATACGATTTTTAGACTTAACAGATCATAAAAAAGATGTGCCAGACCCTTATTATACTGGAGACTTTCAAGAAACATATGACCTTGTAATAGAGGGGTGTCAGGCACTATTGGACAAAGTAAACATTGACCAAGATTTGCATAGATAAGTGAAAGTATGGGAGTTGACTATATGGAAACAGATATTTTTAAAGTCATAAGAACGCTAGAATTAGTTTCTAATGAAGCAATTATTAGATGGACAAAAGCCTTTGGCAAAAATATTGGACTTTCCCCAATTCTTGTTTTAGCAGAATTAAGAAAAAAAGGACCTCAAAAGTCAACGATATTGGCATCTACTTTGGGATATACGCCTGGTGCCATTACAAACACCTCTACAAAATTAGTGAAGGAAGGTTATGCAGAGAGGATATATAATGAAGCGGATCGAAGAAATGTATTACTTAGTATCACTCCTAAAGGAGAGGCGTTACTCCAAGAGGCAAGAGAAAAAGGGGAGGAATTACATATCGAGCTCTTCCAAGTATTAAGTGATGAAGAGCTTCACCAGTTGTTGACTTTATATGAAAAAATATTAAAAAACCTTGAACATGAGGAAAAATAAGAGGTTAACTATGCCTGTAATAAAATATAAAACTTACATTAAGGCCCCTATAACTATCTGCTTTGATTTAGCAAGAAATGTTGAGATTCACACTAAAACTACGGCGAAGACAAATGAGAAGGCGGTTGCCGGTGTCAAAAGTGGACTGCTCAATTTGGGGGATAGTATCACTTGGGAGGCAACTCATTTTGGCATTAAACAAAGATTGACCGCGAAAATAATTGAGATGAATATGCCATTTAGGTTTGTAGATGTAATGGTCAAAGGAGCATTTCATTCATTTACGCATACGCATGAGTTTGTCGAATGTGATACTGGAACAATGATGACGGACATATTTGAATATAAAGCTCCTTTAGGTGTTGTCGGATTATTTGCAGATAAATTGTTTTTAGAAAAATACATGAGAAGTTTTATATCGGCTAGAGCAGATGAGTTGAAAAAAATTGCAGAAACGAATCATGTTTAGGAGGAAAGGTGCTTGGACTACTTTTATTATGAAGGAATACCAGAAGCTTCAGTGCTAAATGGGATAATCGATTTACATGAACATGTTTTTGAAGGCTCGCAGCTTCGTGAAAAGAAGTTAGCAGAAAAAGAAAATTTGATAATCTTTGTTGCTTGTGATCGAGAACGGGTAGTTGGATTTAAAATTGGATATAAATATTCAAGCGATACCTTTTATAGCTGGTTAGGTGGTGTTCATACTGACTATCGGGGAAATGGAATTGCCTCCGAGTTAATGCGAAGACAGCATGAGTTTATTAAATCGTTGGGTTACATAAAAGTAAGAACAATTTCTCGAAATATAAAACGAGAAATGCTTATATTAAATATTAAGTTTGGTTTTAACGTAATAGAAACTTTTGTGAGTGAAAAAGGGAAACATAAGATTGTGTTGGAAAAGGGACTGTGAAGTTCAAGGGCTATTCTTTAAAGAATGCCCTTTTTCTATGTGTGCCAGGCATGGCAACTATCTAGGTGGTGAAAGTCCACTGTGGGGGTACACATCGACCAACCACTAAGGAAGCGCAAGGTACTTATCGTGAGGTAAGGGCTAGAGGAAGCGTGGAATAAAATCTTGGCTCGACGAACA
>NZ_JBAWSY010000011.1:0-104253 GCF_037104765.1 Psychrobacillus mangrovi
CTGGGCCGTGTCTCAGTCCCAGTGTGGCCGATCACCCTCTCAGGTCGGCTACGCATCGTCGCCTTGGTGAGCCGTTACCTCACCAACTAGCTAATGCGCCGCGGGCCCATCCTGTAGTGACAGCCGAAACCGTCTTTTAACATTCCCCCATGTGAGGAAATGGATTATTCGGTATTAGCCCCGGTTTCCCGGAGTTATCCCAATCTACAGGGCAGGTTGCCCACGTGTTACTCACCCGTCCGCCGCTAAATCAGAAGAAGCAAGCTTCTTCTTCATCCGCTCGACTTGCATGTATTAGGCACGCCGCCAGCGTTCGTCCTGAGCCAGGATCAAACTCTCCATAATAGAGAACTTAAAAAGCTCATTTTGTTTTGCTGGCATCATCATTAAATGATGTCAAAATTGTTTGCTATCTGACTAACCGAAGCTAGTCTATCAAGCTATATGTCTTAACGTTTTGCATGTTCAGTTTTCAATGTTCATGTATTCATGGTTTTAAATAATGGAGCGGGTGAAGAGAATCGAACTCTCATCATCAGCTTGGAAGGCTGAGGTTTTACCACTAAACTACACCCGCATATATAATATAAGTTATTGCTTTATTTGGCGCGCCCGGCAGGAGTCGAACCCACAACCTTCTGATCCGTAGTCAGACGCTCTATCCAATTGAGCTACGGGCGCAAATGCTTTGGTGCGGCCGAGAGGACTTGAACCTCCACGGGGTTAACCCCCACTAGGCCCTCAACCTAGCGCGTCTGCCGTTCCGCCACGACCGCGTAGTTATCATTTAGGACATGCTTTATTATACTCTCAAAACGAGAGATTGTCAACAATTAAAATGGTGAGCCATGTAGGATTCGAACCTACGACCCTCTGATTAAAAGTCAGATGCTCTACCAACTGAGCTAATGGCTCGAAGAAAAATGGCTGGGGTACCTGGATTCGAACCAGGGCATGACGGAATCAAAATCCGTTGCCTTACCGCTTGGCTATACCCCAACATGGCGGTCCCGACCGGGATCGAACCGGCGATCTCCTGCGTGACAGGCAGGCATGTTAACCGCTACACCACGGGACCTTTGAAACTAATATATAATTGGAAATGACCCCTACGGGATTCGAACCCGTGTTACCGCCGTGAAAGGGCGGTGTCTTAACCGCTTGACCAAGGGGCCATATAATGGCTCCGAAGGTAGGACTCGAACCTACGACCAATCGGTTAACAGCCGATTGCTCTACCACTGAGCTACTTCGGAATAAATTAAGTCGTTTTGTTTTACTCGACTTTTTCTATTATAAAGACCCAATTATAAAACGTCAACTACTTTTTTGAAATTATTTTAGGATTTCTAGGAGAAATTAGAATTAAATTCCCCAAACACTTGCCACATCTATATTTATCCGTATTTAATCTAATTTTCCGATTATATAAAAGGGAGCATTTTTCACATTTATACGTATAGATTTTCTTCCTTTGAAGCTTTTTAGGTTCAACTAGAGTCGAACAAAATCTTGGTGAGTTTGTTCTTTTAAGAAGTTCTCTAAAATCAGCATCTCTATGTTTATAGCCTTTTCCTTCTATATGTAAATGATAATGACAGAGCTCATGTTTAATTACGCCAATTAATTCTTCCATCCCATGCTTTTCAAAAACAAGGGGATTTATTTCGATATTATGTGTTCGTAGCAAATACCTTCCTCCAGTTGTCCGAAGGCGACTATTAAATATCGCTTTATGTTGAAAGTCTTTCCCAAAGATTGTTTTTGATACATCACATACCAATTCATAAAGTTTTTCATCAGTCATTTAACTCTCTCCTATATAAAAAAGAACTTGTCCAATGAGTACTCATTGGACAATCTTACTTCACTCTTGATCTTGTGGAGGAAGCATCGTAAGAGCAATTCTTCCTTTATTGGCATCATACTGATCTACCCATACAGTCACGATATCTCCTAGTGAAACAACATCAAGCGGATGTTTTACAAAACCTTTTTTCAACTTAGATATATGAACAAGTCCATCTTGCTTTACTCCAACATCAACAAATGCTCCGAAATCCACTACGTTACGAACAGTCCCTTGGAGCTCCATTCCTTTTTGAAGGTCTTCCATCTTCAGTACATCTTTTTTCAAAATTGGTTGTGGAAAAGCTTCGCGTGGATCTCTAGATGGTTTAATCAGTGTATCAACAATATCTTTTAAAGTGATTTCACCAATTTCTAATTCCTTGCTTACATCCGTAATATCAATATTCTTCAAGGCTTGCTCAGCTTCTTTAGATCCGATTTGAGACTTTTTCAATCCTACAATTTCTAAAACTTGTTCAGCAGCTTTATAGCTTTCTGGGTGAATTCCAGTGGCATCAAAAGGATTTTTAGCATCTGGAACACGTAGGAATCCAATTGCCTGTTCATAAGTTTTAGCTCCAAGTCGAGGAATCTTCTTCAATTGTGCTCTTGATGTGAATCTACCTTGTTCATTTCTTAGATTCACGACGTTTTCAGCAACTGTCTTTGATAGACCTGAGACGTATTGTAACAGAGAGGCAGAAGCAGTGTTTACGTTAACTCCAACCTGGTTAACAGCAGTTTCTACTATAAAAGAAAGTGATTCAGATAGTTTCTTTTGGGATACGTCATGTTGATACTGACCAACACCTACTGCTTTTGGATCGATTTTCACAAGTTCTGCAAGGGGATCTTGTAAACGTCTTGCTATGGAAACGGCACTGCGCTGCTCCACCTGCAAGTCAGGGAACTCGTTTCTTGCAGTTTCGGATGCTGAATAAACACTGGCACCCGCTTCGTTTACAATAACATACGCAACATCGCCCTCTACTTCTTTTAAGCAATCGACAATAAATTGTTCTGTTTCGCGAGAAGCTGTCCCGTTTCCAATAGCAATCAATGAAATTGGAAATTTCTTTAGATAAGAAAGAACTTTCTTTTTAGAGCCTTCTACGTCCATTTTTGGTGCGTGCGGATAAATTGCCGATACTTCTAATAATTTTCCTGTGTCATCGACTACTGCGAGCTTACAACCAGTTCGATAGGCAGGGTCCACTCCCAAAATAACTTTTCCTTTTAAAGGAGGTTGTAGTAATAGATTTCGTAAATTTTCCGAGAATATATGAATAGCCTGCGCTTCTGCTTTTTCTGTCAACTCCGTACGAATTTCTCTTTCAACAGATGGTTGAATCAAGCGTTTGTATGAATCTTCGATAGCCATTTCTACATGTTCAACCGCATCGCTGGAAGTGTTGTTTGGAACCCACTGTGATTTCATTACATTGATTACTTTTTCAATAGGAACTTGAATGTTTACCTTAAGTACATCCTCTTTCTCACCACGATTAAGAGCTAGTGTTCTATGAGGCACTATTTTTTTCACCGGTTCTTCATATTCATAGTACATTTCAAACACGTTTTTCTCATCCAATTCTGCCTTTTTGACGGAAGAGGTTACGTTACCATCTGCTCTCGAGATATTTCTTATTTGTTCGCGGATTTTTGGATCGTCTGCAAATTGTTCTGCTAGTATATCTCTTGCCCCTTGAAGTGCATCTTCTATAGTAAGAACTTCTAATTCTTCATTTAAATAATCAGCTGCTAATTTTTCTACTGACTCTTTCGGGAAAGTCAAAAGCAAATTTGCTAAAGGTTCTAGTCCTTTTTCTTTTGCGATTGTAGCTTTTGTTCTTCTTTTTTGTTTGTAGGGGCGATATAAATCTTCTACACGCTGTAATACGGTTGCATTATTAATAGAAGTACTCAGCTCTTCGGTTAACTTGCCTTGCTCATCTATCAAGCGGATAACCTCTTCTTTTCTTTGTTCAAGCTGTTGTATGTAATTGTAACGATCTTCAATTGCTTTAATTTGTACCTCATCTAAGGATCCTGTTTGTTCTTTTCTATATCGTGCGATAAAAGGAACTGTATTTCCTTCTTCTAATAGTTTGATTACTTGTTCTGCTTGTGTAGTTTTAACGCCTGTTTCTTTTGAAACAAGTTGTAACATTTTTTTTATTTCCAAAGCAAATTCACCCTTTCCTTATTGTATCTATTTTAACACAAGGCACTTACTTGTCTAAAATGAACCAAACAAAAAAGCTTACCCTAATGTTAGAGTAAGCTTCCTGCGATAAATGTTGCGTCATCACCATGCTTGATAATGTCGAGTAAAGATTCATATAAACATTTTACACTATTCGACTTTTTTAAAGTTTCTTTCGGATTCTTTAATTCTACACCATCCGAGTGCATGAGGAATTTATCATGTTTAGAGTAAGGGTAAGTTTGAGTCCAAAACTTTTGCTTCCTACCAGATAGATAGCCCATAACAGGTAAAGGATAAATCATTTTGTCAGTTTTGCTTTGGTACATGTAAAATTTTATATTGCCAACACAACTATAGGATATAGTTTTGTTCTTTAAATCTGCTCGAACAATCGCAACTGCTGCACCTCTTTTTTGAAACATTCTTTCATTACAAAGTAAAAGCAAATCATCCAAAGATTCGTTTAGGTTGTTAGCAAGAATTTCAGGCATTACATCAGCAGATTCTTTTGCTACTGGACCGTTTCCTAATCCATCCGCAATCGCGCAAAGTAAGTAATCATCATCTTTATAAATATAATACGTATCCCCAGAGTCCAAGTTACCTGTTTTAGCTTCTTGATAGACTAAAACATCTACCGATTCATCTGATATATATCTCACTCTTCTATTCCACCTGACGCTAATATTGCAGATTGCAATTTTTTTATAGCTTTCCTTTGAATTCTAGAAACATGCATTTGAGAAATCCCTAAACGATCACCTGTTTCTTTTTGACTTAATTGCTCAATATATGTAAGCTGAATAATTTCTTTTTCTCGTTCAGAAAGTACATTTAAAGCATTTGCTACAAGCAAACGTTGATCTGTTTTCTCATATTCTCCATCAGTGCTACCGATAACGTCGAAAAGTGTGATCGTACCTCCATCAGAGTCCGAATCAAGGGAATGGTCCATAGAGAGAGCTTGATAGCTTTTCCCCATCTCCATTGCTTCTAGGACGTCTTCCACTTCTACTCCTAAATGATCTGCTATTTCTGGGACTAACGGTGATCGCTGAAATTCAACAGTTAATGTTTCTACAGCTGCACGAATACGTGGCCCTAATTCTTTAATTCTTCTTGGGACATGTACCGCCCATGTTTTGTCACGTAAAAACCGTTTAATTTCACCAATTATCGTAGGAATTGCAAATGCTTCGAAGTTTCTACCGAAGGATGGATCATATCTTCTAATCGCACCTAAGAGCCCTAGCATCCCAACTTGTACAATATCCTCATGATGTGACTTACCATTCGAATATTTGCGCGCAATAGATTCCACTAGCCTAGTGTAATTCAGGACGAGATTCGTTTGTGCTTCTTCACTCTCATTCTGTTGATAATCTTCAATCCATTTTAAGACTTGTTCCTTGGATTGTTTGTTATGAAGAGATGTGTTCGACATTTTCATCCACCTGCTCTACTCCGACATACTTCGTCATAAATACAGTTACACCCTCTTGGTGATGGACCTTAACCTCATCCATTAACGTTTCAATCAAATATAATCCAAGGCCGCCTTCTCTTAGGAAAGACCCTTCTTCTAAATCGTGATATGGGCCAACTTTGGCTTTTGTCTCCTCAAAGTTAAAGCTCTTCCCATGATCTGCTACCATTATTTCTAATTTATCTTCATAAACAGCACATCCAATTACTACTTCGCCCTCTTCATTCTCGGTATAAGCATGTTGAACAGCGTTAGTAATTGCTTCACTAGCAGCGATTTTCAAGTCCTCTATATCGTCATATGTAAACCCAATTCGGTTTGCTAACCCAGAAATTGTTAATCGAGCAACGCTTACATACTGTGGCTTTGCAGGCAAGCGAATTTCAACATAATCAAACGGTTTCATCTATTTTCACCTCTTTACCAGCTGCTTGAATATCCATAATCTCTCCTAAACCAGTTATATCAAACAATCGTTTTAAACGAGATGAAAGACCAGTTAATTCTAAGTGACTATTGGAAGCTTTAACACTTTTGTAAAAGCCTACAAAAACTCCTAATCCTGTACTATCCATATATGATACACCACTCAAGTCTAATTCGACTTGAAGGTCTTCTGATAAATTGATTTCTGCTAATTTTTCTCTAAGTACTGGAGCAGTAAAAGCATCGATTTCGCCTTTAATTATCCCAGTAACTTTCATGTTTTCTTCTAATAACTCTACTGTAATATTCATTATTTTATCCCCCGTTTTCGCTATCTATAGTAATCTATACCACATTTTAGCCAGTGATAAACATTTCTATTACATTTTTTTAAAAATAACCAATGTAAAGTCATCCCGTTGTTCAAAATCCTGTAATTCTTCTAATTTGTGAAATACGTATTCTACCATGACTTGTGCGGGCTCATCCTTCACACTTTCAATGATTTCCATCACCTTTTGTTGTTCAATGAAACCTTCCTTCGAGCGGCACTCTGTCACTCCGTCCGTCATCATGACAACAAAATCACCCTTATCTAATACGATAGAGTGTTGTTCATATTTAACATTTGGAACTACACCAAGTAGTAGACCTTTTGCTTGTAACTCTTTAAAGCTTCCACTTTTATCACAATAGAACAGTGGAGGTTCATGCCCAGCAGAGGCGTAAGTAAACTCACAATTGATTGAATCATATGTTCCATAAAACATAGAAATAAACATGGAGTCACTAACACTTTTTTCAACAATTCTATTAATAATATCTAAAACAATAACTGGTTCGGTTTTTGCTCCCGATAGACTATCCATTCCATATTTAATCATCGACATACATAGTGCTGCGGGAATTCCTTTTCCTATAACATCCGCTACTGCTATACCTAAGTTTGTCTCATCACTTAAGAAATATGCATAATCACCATTCATTTCTTTTGCTGGAACAGAAATCATCCCTATATCTAATCCGGACATATGGGGAACTTTAGTTTTCAGCAATGTCTTTTGAACGTTTGCAGCTAATTCCATTTCCATTTTAATGTTTTCTTGTTTTTTTATTAATGTCTGATGTTCTTTTAACGCCAAGCCATAGTGAATCATTACCTCTATTAATAAATCAAAAGAATGTGATACGTTCGAAGGTAAATCGGGCATAATTTCTTCTAAAGAAGCCTTATGTATGCTGATCACATCTTCTGGAGAGATGTTTTTCTGTATAAGTTGCTTACTAAAGTTTTGTCCCTCATATAAATTTTGTTCATTTTGCATTAATGTATATTCTCTTAATATATTTTTATATTCTCGCTTAAATTCTTGAGGCATTCCTCAATCACCTCCTATCGAAGCCACTTAGTAGCACTAATCTTCGTACCCTCTCCAATTACTGTCTCAATCTTAAAATTATCCATCAGACGTTTCACACCAGGAAGACCTGCACCCAGTCCACCTGAAGTTGTATATCCATCTTCCAGAGCTTTTCGAACATCCACTATTCCTGGACCTTCGTCTGATGCAATAACCAATAATCCTTTAAGATTGCCTTCTGTAATATGGTTGATCTCTATCTTTCCTTTTCCAGCATATATATAAATATTCCGAGCAAGTTCACTGATAGCTGTCGTAATCCTAGCTTGGTCGACTGTCCCAAAGCCTACTTCTTTTGCTTTGTTCCTTCCAAGCTGCCTTGCAGCAACAATGTCCCACTCCGTTATAATATCAACAGAAGACTCAAAGTTCATATGGATTAGGCCTCCAATTCTCGTTCTAATTTTTCCAATCCATTTTCTAAGTCTAGGGCTGTTACTATATTTTCTAGTCGAATCCCTAATTCTATCAATGTTATTGCCACGGCTGGCTGAATACCTGTGATGACAACTTTTGCTCCCATAAGACTAGACATACTAATAACATCTCCAAGTACTTTGGCGATGAAAGAATCAATAAAATCGATCGGAGTTAAATCTAGCACTACCCCTCTTGCAGAAGTAGTATGAAGTTTGTCCAATAAATCCTCTTGAAAAGAAAGTGCCGTTTGATCATCTAGTTCCCATTGAATCGAAACGATTAAGCAGTCTTTTAATTTTAAAATCGGAATTCTTGTTTTCATTGTTCATCCACCTCTACAATTGCTCGATTTGTAAGAGCAAGCGCCTGCTCGACTCCCTTTTGCATTGTGCTAGTTGTTGTAAAATCATTTAAATTAATGCCAAGCGCAACGATTGTTTGCGCAATTTCTGGACGAATACCAACAAGCATACATTTTGCACCGACTAAACGAACGGCATCTGCAGCTTGAATAATGTGATGCGCTACCATAGTATCTACAACAGGAACACCTGTGATATCTAGCAATACTACTTCCGCTCTATGTTTTACTACACCGTGCAATAAATTCTCCATGATCAATTTTGCACGTTCTGTATCAATTGTACCTACTAAAGGCATAACTGAAATTTTATCGAACATCGGAATGAGAGATGCCGATAATTCCTGTAATGCCATTTTTTGTACTTGTACTGTTCTATCCCATACTTTTGAATACGCTTCTACAACGTTATGTGTTAGTGGTGGCATCCAGTTATTCATAATTTCCATATAGGATTTAATATTCTGATCGTTTAAATAACCGTCTTCATCCATTTTAACATAGAGAACATTCGTAAAATTAGTTATTGCTTTTAATACGAAAGAAACGGACCAACCATATTGTACGACTTTGACCGAGAATTCATTTAGCTTTGCAGTATATATTTCATCACTTTCTGTTAAGCTGGATATTATTAGCTCCCCAAATTCACGTACCGTGTTATCAATAATTCGATCAGACATTATTTGAAAAAAGCGATCGTCGTTCTCTTCTTCCATTTTTAATGTCCACTTTTCTAATACTTCGTCAAGATGCTCGTGAATATACCCTGCAATTAGTTTATTCATTTTCTTACATACAACTCCTCAAATCAAAATTGTTAGTATTAATATTGTATCGGATATTAAAATACTTTACATCTTTTTCAAATAATAAAAAAAGAATACGTTATTTATTGCCTTATTACATAGTTTAACATACATAATAAAATAAAAAACACGATGCGCCTTTGTCGGTTACACATCGTGTTTTATCTATGTATTAAAATTTTACAATTCCTAAGCTAATTCCTAAAGCATGATCAACTTCATCCATTACATCTTCATTAAGATGTGTAATCTTATCGGTAAGCCGCGATTTGTCTATCGTTCGTAGTTGTTCTAGTAAAATTACAGAATCACGTTCAAAGTCATACTGTTTTGCATTTATTTCAACATGTGTCGGCAATTTTGCTTTTTGTATTTGAGCCGTAATCGCTGCAATGATGACAGTAGGACTGAATCGATTACCAATATCATTTTGAATCACCAAAACGGGTCTGGTGCCCCCTTGCTCAGACCCTATTACTGGCGATAAATCTGCGAAAAAAACGTCCCCACGTTTTACGATCAAGTTTTCATCCTCCACTTACGAGTCGCTCTGTCGTATGTTGAGCTTCATACTCTGCATGTAAACACTCTGTGCAAATAGATAAGTTTATATGAGACATTTCAACATAGCCCTTAATCATCGCTTCTCTTATAAGATTTGACTGGCCTTTCTTCATATATTCCTTTGCCTGTACACGTACAATACCTTCACTACCAGATAATGATTGTTTAACGGTTTTTACTCCTTCACTAACCATGTGCTTTGGAAGCTGAATAATCGCTTCCTTTTTCTTTTTATCACTTACCACAGCAAACACCTCCGACAAAACATTTCCCTATATGACAATATACTCTATATTACCACTAACATTAGCGAAATAAAAGACATAATAAGAAATGGTTTGACAAATTCTGCTTGTAGTATTTTTTTGTCGAAGTTTAATTGTTTATTTACTGTATACCCTTGGAATTCTATTAGAGAGCATGCAACAAACTTCATAAGGTATTGTTTCTAGTACATCTGCCCATTCTTCTATTTTTACTTCCTCTGTTTCTTGTTTGCCTATTAGCACCACTTTTTCCCCTATAGAAACTGGTTCTTCTAGTCGGATCATGCATTGATCCATGCAAACCCTACCTACTATCTGTACTCTTTTCCCTTTTACTAAAACTGACTGGTTTTGCAACTTTCGTAAGAGTCCATCTGCATACCCTATAGGAAGTGTTGCAATCCATTCATCTTCTATTGCTTTGTACGTTGCTCCATAACCTATCGGTGTTCCTTTTTCTACTTTTTTAACTTGCACTACTTGAGTTTCAAGTGATAGTGCTCTTTCTAAAGGAAAAGGTAAACAATTATCCATAAAAGGAGATGGAGCAATACCGTACATAGAAATTCCATAACGAACTGCATCCCAAGACTGATCGGGATATCTTAAAGCAGCGGCACTATTCGATGTGTGAACCATTTTCGGTTTTATTTTAAATAATGCAAGCATCCGTTCAAAATTAGATACTTGCTTATGAAAATGTTTCTTATCTTCTTCATCAGCAGTGGAAAAATGTGTATATACCCCGGTTACTTGTAGATAATTTTTTTGATGAATTAACGCTAACGCCTCTTTTAGTTCTTTCTCATCTACGAAACCGATTCTTCCCATACCGCTATCTATTTTCACATGAACTTTAAGCGGTTCATGGACGTTCGGAATGGTTTGAAGCCATTCAAGAGAGTACGCAGTTAATGTAATATTAAGTTCTGAGGCTTTTGATAAAAAAGATGCTGGTGCTGCTCCGAGTACAAGAATTTCAGCTGTTATTCCTGCCTCTCTTATATGCAGTGCTTCGTCTGGAGTCGCAACTGCTAATACTGTAGCACCAGCACTTAACGCGGTTTTTGCCACTTCTATATCTCCATGCCCATATGCATTCGCTTTTACTACTGCTATTATTTGTGTCTGCTTTGGAATTTTTTTCTTTAATTGGTGTATATTCGATTGGATTGCTTGTAAGTTTATTCGAATGAATGTAGGTCTGTAAAACGATTGGGACATGGAACTTACCTCTTTTTCATTTTTAGTGTATATTATCCCCCTCTTGCAAAGGAGTAGTCAACACTCAATTATTTTGGTTCTGCTACAGTCATAGATGAAGCTACTTCTATCATTTCTTCTTTTGTTAAAGAAGACGAAGCTAGGAAGAAGGACATTCCATCTTTTTCCCAAGAAAGAGATTGTTCAGTTACAGCACCGATAGCAAACCCTAAATCAACTGGATCTCCTGGAGCAAATACTGGAATTGTAGAGGAAGTACTCTTCTCACTTAACTGTTGAATAATTGTAAACTCTTTTTCACCGCTAAATGTTAAAACAACTCGTTTGTCACCTTCTACATCTAGAACTTTCTCATCAATCATATGAACTTGATCGATTTGAGCCATTGGATAGTGTGTTTTAAATTCAGCATTGTCCATATCAGCTGATGCTTCCACTGTTCCTTTATCTGCTTGGCCAGTACCTGCTGGTGTTTGTTCAATTTTGAATTCTTCCGCAGTGTGAACTTTACCTAATGTTACCTTTTTAAATTTAATTAGAATCTGTTCTTCTTTATTTTCGTTTAAGATAGAAACTTCTGTTGGTAATAATGTCTTTTTGTCGATAAAGATTTTTTGGTACGGCAGCATATTTTTATGGTTATTATTTGTTTTTGTTTCAAAGACGTATTTATTACCTTCTTCTTTAAACTTGGAAGATTTGTCTTTTTTAATATCTTCCGCAAGTGAGCCTATTAAATAGGCTTGGCTATTTTCAGATGGCCATTTACTCTGGAATTTGTACGTTTTGTTAAGTGCAGGTGTTACAACAAAAACTCCCTCTTTGTTTCGAACAATCATTTGGGTATTCTCATCACTTGCGTCAGCAACTTTCACACGGTAAAAATCTGGTTTTGAGTGCCATACTTCCACTTGATAAACTCTCGGTTCTTGACCCGTTTGAATACTCATTTCTGCTGTCAGTTCATACCCCTTCGCATCTATCCATTTGTTGCTCAACTTTTTCAACACATCTTCTTTGGATTGGGCCCCACATGCAGAAAGTATCAGTATCATCGATAATGCAAACAACAATTTAGCCAGTCGGCTCTTCAAATCAGTCCACCCTTTCTATTATCACTGCGTTCGTTCATTGTATGTAGGTGGACTACCATTTATGATTGCAGAATTACTTGAGCAGCCGCATATTCTTTTGTATGGGTGATTGAAACAAAACCATTCACTAACTTTCCTTTAAAATAAAGGGTTGGCCTACCACTAGGCTCTCGAATTATTTCAATATCTTGAAAGCTACAGTTTTTGCCGATGCCCGTTCCCTTTGCTTTGGAAAAGGCTTCTTTTGCAGCAAAACGACCTGCTAAAAATTCTATTTGTCTGTTTTCGGATAACCCTTGCATCTGCTCTATTTCTTTATTTGTAAGAATACGTTCTTCAAATTTGATTGTTTTATTTCTTATAGATTTCACTCTATGGAGTTCTGTAATATCTAATCCAATTCCAGTAATCACGAAGTTCCTCCTTTCAAATGCCGCTAATACAGGCTATACTATTAATAGGAAATTTGAGGTGACGATATGTTTGTAAGAAGAGAAAACTTTAAGCAATATATTAAGTTTTATCCTATTGTGTCCACTTTACTTGCTTTGAATATTGTTATCTTTATTCTAACGGGTATTCCAATTTTAGGGGACCGATTATTTAATTTTGGTATTGGCTTTAATTTGCTCATTAGCGAAGGTGAATATTGGCGTTTAATATCTCCCATGTTTTTACATGCTGGCTTTATGCATTTACTTTTCAATATGTTTTCTTTGTATCTATTTGGTCCAGAGCTAGAGCAATTAACTGGAAAAGCACGCTTTTTAACTATTTACTTCTTATCTGGCCTTGTCGGCAATATTGTTACCTATTTGTTGCAAGACTGGAATTATATGAGCGTTGGTGCAAGTGGAGCTATCTATGGTATTTTGGGCGCATTCGGTGCTTTAGTATATTATACGAAAAATTTATTGCCACAGTTAAAACAAATTATATTGCCTATGATCGTTATTGGTGTAGTAATGACATTTCTACAACCAAATATAAATGTCACCGCACATATTGCAGGTTTAATTACAGGGTTTATTCTCGGATTAATCTATTTCCATCCGAAACGAATTGCCGCATGGAAAAAGAAAAAGAACAAATTTAAGGTAGTATAAATTTTTATATAGAAGGGGCTGTCCCGAAAGTCAAAAAAATGGCTTTTAAGGGCAGCCTCTTTCTTCGTAGCTTCTAGATTTCGTTCCAGGCGGACGCGTTCCGCGGGGTGAGCGATGAACCATCACCGCCCCTTCGGGTACGTTGTGATGTTTCATCTGTCTCACTAACCCCCGTCGGAGTCGCCGCCTTTCACTCCAATCAACTATTATCCGCTTTTCAATTAAAAAACCATTATGACATTAATAGAGAAAGTTTTTAAATTTTTTCAATAAGTATTTTTAGAAAATCGTTGAAAAAGGTGACACTCCAGCGGGAATAGCGTTAGCCGAAGACCCCGCAGTTGAGGGGAAGGCAATCTAAGTTCGCCGCATCCTGCGGCAACGATTGCATGACCAACATCGTGTTGGCCTAGGAGGCTAAGGCAACGCCCGCGGAAAGGGAGCCGTTTCAACGATTTTCTTATTCATCGGATTACATTGTCTACTACCTAAAAGAACAGCCTACTCTGGCTGTTCTTTTTCTATAATTTGAGATTTGAATGGTTCATACCAATTCAGTAGTTTTTCTGCATCGGCTTTATCTAAATGTGGGACTGTGGATGATTCTCCTCCTACACCCGATTTAATAGTGGTGATAACGGAGGATATGTTTTGTCTTTTTTGAAAGTAAGTCGTTCTTTCTGTCATGGATTGGATGCGTCTCTTTTCCATCCAAATGGTGACTTTACTAATATTTCGATAGCGCATTATTAAATGTTGTCCATCTATCGCAAATCCAGCTGTTCGGTGCTGCCACATTCCGAATAAGTAACTTAGCGGAATTAAGATAAGCGACAGGAGTCCATACGGATAAAAAAAGTAAATAACAGCAGCGCAAATAGGAAGAATCCATAGATAATCTAATCTGTAGAAAAACCTTCTCGATTTTTTTGGAACTTTTGTAAAAGTTGGTTCCAAGTGAATGTCACGAAAAATTTGTTCCAATATCGGATTGATCTCGCTTTTCTTTATTAGAGGTAGCAGTCGAATCTTTTCATCCTTTTCCGCTAGGGAACCCCCTGCACTATCTACAATAACAGACGCAAAACCTGTCCATTGTCGAAGGGGATTTTCTACAATCCTTACCCCTTGAATTCTGGAAAGAGGTAGCGTGATTTTCTTCTTTTCCAATAACCCTCTTGTAATAATAATCTCATCATCTTCTACACGGATAGTGAAATCATAGTAATTAATAAAAGTGAGCGCAACTGATACAATCCAGGCAACCAATAAAACAAGGAAAACAGCTAATGCTATTAATAATGCCCCAAAACGAATGAAGACTACAATTTCATCATATATTCTTTCATATGGAATGATATTAGAAAATTGAGATGCAAAAACAGCTATCCCAGAGAAAAATACTCCCATACCACCTGAAGTACTCGCTAAAACAAATAAATTTTTCATCGAAATTTTAAAGATTGGTCGCGTTTCTACTTTTACAACCTCTTCTATTGAAACAGTTTCTTCTAATTCTACCGTTTGTTTATTTTTAGCTTGTAGCATTACTTTTTTTATTTGTTCGGCTGCTTGTTTTGTTATTGCTGTTAACTCTGCATCGGCTTCTTTTGTTGGACCGCCACCAGCCGTTTCCACTTTAACTTTTACAAGTCCAAATGGTCGATGAAAAATACCTTCTGTATAGTTCAAGCTCTGTATACGATCAAATGGGATATATCGCTTTTTCTTGACGAACAAACCATACTCGATTCGCAATTCTTCATCCTCGAACCAATATCTGAACCGTTTCCACTTAATGATACCGCTTACTAATAGAAATACTAGAATAATAGCATAAATGCCAGAAGTTATATAAGATGACCAGCCATCTGATTCGTTACTTGTCCCAAAACCGTTCAGCACTACAACAACAATAAGGGGTACAATCATATCCTTTAATACATTCACAAAGTTAATAACAGCGGAGATTGGATGCAGTTTATATTTTTCGTTAGACATCATCTTCTGCCACCCTTGCAAGTACAGAAATTCTTCCTCTCAGTTCATCTGCTTCTGCTGTAACGAGTGCAGGAATAGTATGATTCGTCGCTGCAGTTGAAATAGTAATAGAAGCCAAATCATACTTTCTTAATATGGGACCTTGCTCCGTATCAACATGTTGGACACGAACCATCGGTACCAAAGTTCGCTTCACAACAAATAATCCATGCTGTAATTCAATTTCTTGTTCGCGTACTTCATAACGCCAGCGCATCCATTTCACTCTCGGAAATAAATAAATCAATAAATATGCTATTAATAATACAACTGCACCTGCAACTATGTATAACCACATAAAGCTCCCTGTGAAATAATTAATCACACTTACACCAATTCCAAGTAATAGTGCAATGAGCGTTTGAAAAATCCCATAGATTCTCCACACGCGAAGCCCTTTTTCAGATATCCGATTAATTGGTCCTGCTCTCATTGTAAACACCTCTTCTCTTGTCATTGTATACGATTTTCATGTCAAAATGTTTCAAAATTTGAGGAAAGTTTCTCGGAGTCTACTGATTTTTTGAAGCCATCCGATTATTTTGGTTTGCCATCCGATTATTTGTGAGAACCATCCGATTAATTCGTTGAACCAACCGATTTTCCTAGGAAACCATCCGATTCTAGATAATTCTACATAAAAAAAGGATGAATCCACATTCTAAATGTAAGATTCATCCTATAGATTTAAAATTAGCCTTCGTTACGTGGTGAACGAGTTCTTGTACTACGTTGAGTAGAGCCGTCACGTGGACCACTGCTACGACGTGCGCTGCTTGGACGGCCACCGCCTGAACGGGAACCACCGCGATCGCTTCCTCCGCGACCTGATGAACTACGTCCGCCACCACCACTGCTGCGGTTACCTTTGTAACCACCGCCGCCGCTGCGTCCGCCACCACCACCGCTGCGTTCTCTACGAGCTGGTAATGGACGTTCTTCAGAAAGTGAGATTGGTGTATCGTCTGGTTCTTTCGTTAACGATTTAATTGCTGCAGCAATTACATCAACAGCTTCAAACTTTTCAAGCATTTCAGCAGCTAATGTGCGATAGTCACCTAAATCATTTTTGTTCACGATTTCTGATAATGTTTCAATCGCAACACGTTGTTGACCGACTAACGCTTCGTCTGAACTTGGTGGACGAAGAGGTGTCATACGTTTTTTCGTAGTATCCTCTACGATACGTAAGTAACCCATTTCTCTTGGTGTTACGAAAGTTACAGCAATACCATGTTTTCCTGCACGGCCTGTACGACCAATACGGTGAACATAGCTTTCAGGATCTTGTGGAATATCAAAGTTATATACATGTGTTACACCAGAAATATCTAATCCACGTGCTGCTACATCTGTTGCAACTAGGATATCAATTTTATTTGATTTGAATTGTTTCAAAACAGACATACGTTTCGCTTGGCTTAAATCTCCGTGAATTCCTTCCGCTAGGTAACCACGAATGCTTAGTGCTTGAGCTAATTCGTCTACACGACGTTTTGTACGACCGAAGATAATTGCAAGCTCAGGTTGGTGTACATTTAATATTCTTGAAAGAACATCGAATTTTTCGCGCTCTGTAGCTTTTACAAAGAACTGTTCAATGTTTTCAACAGTCATTTCTTTAGACTTGATTTTTACTTCTACTGGATCTTTCATGAATTTATCAGCAATTTTACGAATTGGTCCTGGCATTGTAGCTGAGAACAATAATGTTTGACGTTCATCAGGAACACTTTCTAAAATTGTATTGATGTCTTCGATGAATCCCATGTTAAGCATTTCATCTGCTTCGTCCAAGATAAGTGTTTGAACTTGATCAAGTTTTAACGTACGACGGTTGATGTGGTCAAGAATACGACCAGGTGTACCAACGATTACTTGAGGTTTGTTTTTAAGTGCACGGATTTGACGACCAATTTCTTGACCACCATATACAGATAAAAGACGAACCTTTTTGTCGTAACCTAATTTATAAAGCTCTTCTGAAACTTGAATTGCAAGTTCACGAGTTGGAGCGATAATAAGTGCTTGAATATTTGGGTTTTTTGTATCGATTTTTTCAATCATAGGGATACCAAAAGCAGCAGTTTTACCTGTACCTGTTTGTGCTTGGCCAATAATATCGCGGCCTTCCATAGCATGTGTAATAGTACCTTCTTGGATTGGTGTTGCTTCTTCAAAACCCATGCGTTGTACGGATTTTAGTGTAGAAGCGCTAATATTTAATTCTGAAAAATTTGTCAAAATTTTAATCTCCTTTTTGTTCTGTTTTGACAAATGGTTACATTTTCAGATGAAATTGCGGCAAATTCGAGCCTATACGAGGAACGTTTCCGTTTCTTAAAATTCTCTGTGGTTTTCAGTTCAGAGGGGTCTTATTTAAAGGGAAAGCCCGGTCTTTTGCCGAGCGGTTCGTTATGGAGTAATTAACTCTAATTACTTCAACAAACCGTTATGTTCAAAAAAAAGTACTCTTCAATAAAAAGCTGAAGAGTCTTCACACAAAATGTATCCATTGCTCTTTACAGTCTAACATGCAATATCTATCGTTGCAACGAATAAGCAACTGTTATAATAATTAGTTAATTACTCCCTATACTTTCCACCTCTTCTTCCATTAGGAATTGAAATGCTTTATTATACCAATCTTCACTGTCGTCACTATAGCATATATGGTGTTTGCCAACCTCAGAATAGATAAGCTCTTTTTTCTCTGACCCTATTTGGTCAAATAAGAACTGAGCCGTAGTATAAGGAACAATACCATCTTTTTTTCCTTGGACTAAACAGATTGGTACTTTAATTTGGCCATAATAAGGTTCAACCATACGCACTAAACGCATAAATTCTAGCGTGGCATGAATTGGAGTAGCTTTCAACTTAGCTCTATATAATTTATACAGGTTGTTGTCTTCAAGCTTTCCAGACATTGCTTCTTTTGCAATCTCTCGAATGTCCTGAAGCAACTGAGTAGGATAAATGTATTTGGCAGCCGCGCTTAATAAAATCAATTTATCGACTTTATAGCGATTCGCTAAATATAGTGCAATTACACCACCCATAGAAAATCCAATAATATACACACGGTCTACTTCTTTTTGAAGCTGTCTAAGTGCTAGTTCTGCCTCCATCATCCAATTTTCTGCGGATAATTTTTCAAGCGAAAGCGTTTCCCCATGGCCAGGAAGAGTAGGAACAACAAATTCCCAGTCTGTATTTGCATGTAAAAAATCTACAAAAGGTTGCACCTCATATGGTCCACCTGTAAATCCGTGTATGCAAAGTACTCCTGTTTTCATATTGTTCCTCCATTCCCGTTTCTATTTTTGAAACGGTTCAATGACTCTTTCTAATTTCATACCCCGAGATCCTTTTACTAAAACAATTGATTGTTCGTTTATACGTTTGTCTAAAAATAAAATAAGTTTTTTATAGTCATCTTCTACCCAAATAATACTGTCCTCATTAAATTTCTTGACTAATTGATCGTATAGCCATTTCATTCTTGGTCCAAACAAACAAACTCCAGTAAATACATCATTTGAAATGGATTCACTGATTTGTTCGTGGTATTGCCTTTCATTTTCTCCAAGCTCTAGCATATCGCCAAGTACAAGCCATTTAACTGGTTTAATCGATGACTTTTCTAAAAATGAAATTGCGGCTTTCATAGATGTTGGTGCTGCATTATACGCGTCATTAATAAAGATAGCTCCATTTGAAGCTTCAATTACTTGCATTCGCATATCTGTTAATACAATTTTTTTCAACGCATCTCGCATTTGATCCGAACTTAACCCAACCTCTTTCCCGATTAATAAAGCAGCCAATGTATTTTTCACTTGGTGCTCGCCAAGAACAGGGATGGACATTTCTTCGTTTATCTCACCAGCTACACGGAAGGTGCTTCCTTGTTCTGTAAAGTTCACTTCGACAATAGACAAATCATTTTGTTCATTCGTTCCGAAAGATTTCGTATGAATATTAGGAGCATTTTCCACAAATGGACGTAGTAAAGGTTCATCTCCATCATAGAATAACTGTCCATTTGCATCTAATCCTGAAATAATCTCAAATTTAGCTTCCGCAATACCTTCACGAGAGCCAAGGTCTTGCATATGCGCTTCCCCGATATTTGTGATTACTGCGTACTTAGGTTTTGCAAGATTAGATAAAAATTCTATTTCTCCAAATGAACTCATGCCCATTTCTAGTACAGCAAACTCCGTGTCTTCCTCAAGTGAAAGAATGGTTAATGGCAATCCGAGTTCATTATTAAAATTACCTTCCGTTTTTTTCACTCGGAAGTAAGGAGATAACATTCCAGCTACTAAATCCTTTGTAGAAGTTTTGCCATTAGACCCTGTTATCCCAATGAAAGTAGCGTCCAATTCTTCTCGATAAGCTACCGCCATTTGCTGAAGTGCTTTTTCCCCGCTTTCTACGAATAAAAGAGGAACATCCTCTGGTGGATTTGGTTCATCCTTTAACCAAAAAGACGCTGCTGCTCCTTTATCAAAAGCATCCTTCACAAAACGATGGCCATTTACATTTTCCCCACGAAAAGGGATAAATATGTCGCCAGGTAGCAAAGTTCTAGTGTTAATTGATACACCTGTCACAAGTGGATTTAATTCAGGATTTTCTGCTATTCCAAGCCATGCTGCTATTTCTGTTAAACTTTTTTTCAATTCAGTCACTCTCCATCTTTCGAATGCTCGAGTTGTTGTTTTTCCTCATAACGTTCGAGTGCAAGTGTAATCAATTCTTCGATTAAATCGGAGTAGGACAACCCAGACTCAATCCAAAGCTTCGGATACATACTAATAGGTGTAAATCCGGGCATCGTATTTACTTCATTAATAAGTACTTCTTCGTTTTCAGTTACAAAAAAGTCTGCGCGAACAAGGCCCGAGCAATCAAGTACTTTAAAAGCTCGAATTGCAGCGTCTTCCATCTTTTTCAATAATTCAGTAGAAACATTAGCTGGAATTGCATAGTTTGTCGTTCCGTCTTCATATTTTGCCTCGTAATCATAAAAGTCTTTCGTTGGTAAAACTTCCCCTGCTACAGAGCATCTTGGCGCGTCATTCCCTAGAACACTCATTTCTAATTCGCGTGCAACAATCCCCTGCTCCACAATAATTTTACGATCATATTTAAAAGCAAATTCTACAGCTTTTAAAAGTTCTTCCCTGTTCGTAGCTTTTGTGATCCCAACACTTGACCCTAAGTTCGCTGGCTTAACAAATAATGGCCACTTCAAGTTTTCTTCCATTTTTTTCAATAACGCAGCTTGATTGTTTTTCCACTCTTTACGAATAAAGTGCACGTAAGGAACTTGAGATAAGCCCGCTTGAGCAAATAATTGCTTCATTACTACTTTATCCATCCCAGCAGCAGATGCTAAAACGCCATTTCCCACATACGGTAAGTTCAAAACTTCCAGTAAACCTTGAACTGTACCATCTTCCCCATTCGGACCATGAAGTAATGGAAAAATTACATCCAAATTAGAATCTGTTTTTGTCTCCATAGCAGAATTTGCTGATACCTCTTCCGGTAAAAAACTTATAATATTATTTGGTTTACTTTCACGCTCACCAAATTGAAGCATTTGTACAGTTTCTGCTGGGCCGATTAAAGCATTACCTTTTCTCCATTCACCCGTTTTCGTTATAAAAATCGGATATACTTCATATTTATCAAAATTAATAGCTTGAGACACTGCTCTTGCCGTCAATAACGAAACCTCATGCTCGGCAGATTTCCCACCATATAATAAACCTAATTTAATTTTCATTTGTAAATAACCTCCACGTTTTGGATAGTATTAGTTTATCATGTACCGTATCGTTAGATGAACCATCAACCGATGATATAAATTAACTATTTTAGGTATCACTTTCATCCCGACTTAAAATATAACAATGAAACGAAATAATTCCAATGATGACAGTTCTTGCTGACCAGTTCCCTGTAAAATAGCATATGCTGTTCCAATCGGAATCGTTTTCATTACTATTGCAAATAAGTTAAAAACACCAAGTAACACCTCAATATATATAATAAACGCCTTTGCAACTGAAAGTAGCAAAAGCGTTTTTTTAACAAATTAGCATCAGCGTATAGACAAACTTGAATTTATTTTTATATAGAATAGATCAGTTTCCGAAGCTTTCCGCGGTCGAGCGGACGCTTATCCAAACCAATCAGCCAACTGCCTTTTGTCTTCAATCTGGTAATCGCTTTTCATCATAGCTGATTAAAACTGAATTAACAAATCTGCTGGCTTGTCTAAATGATCTTTCAAATCTCCAAGCACTTCATCAGGAAAAATGTTTTCAGGTAGGCTTCTAATCTCTATGCCATAGTTTGTTTTATCTAATTTAAATAAGGACATTAACACGCCATCTTCATAATAATCAGCATACGCATCTACCTTTTCTATAGATAATTCAGGTAAAATCACGTTGTTCTTCTTTCTCCAAAAAGCAGTTGATTTCATTTTTTCATGTATATATTGATTAAATACACTAGCAATTAATTTGTTAATATCCTCTATATCACGAAAATATATTTTTGTGATTTGTTGACCTTCGTCTGATAAATAAACAAATCGATTTTGTAGATGATGATAAAACGGAAGTCGAAATGCTTCTTTTTTATGGGCTATGTATAGTAGCTCTGCTTGTTCCTGAGGTGACAACATATTTAACTTTCGCTCATCAGAAAAATCTAGCAAACAGAGTACTGATGGTCTTTCTGCATAATCCTTTAAAAAATGATTATATTGTTCTTTCACCACAAACTCTAATTGCGTATGCATATTAAAAGATGCGTCTTCATATTGATGTTTTAATAATAAAAGAGCCGACAAATCAGAGAAATTCTTTATAAACTGTTGGACCGAAAGCCCACTAAATAAAGCGAAATGTTCAATTTCATTCACATGTACATAAAGATGTGTTAAATATTCTTCTATTTCTTTCTCTTTTTTTGCCACTGAGGTTCACTCCTTAATCGTCTGTTCTATATTAGCATAATTTTTTCAATTGAAACATCTGATTTTTGTGTGTCGTCTCTATTAACTGACAAGCAAAAATCATTTTTTTAAGCTATAATAAAAAAAGTGTATTTAGCTGGACAAATTGACAAATGAAATTTGATAGAAATATAGGTGACTTTATGGAAAACAAAAAAGGCTTTGCCGATCGATTCGATTGGACGCTCGCTTTTATAATATTATTATTTTTAATTGTTAGCTTACTAGCAATTACATCAGCACAAACATCAGGACAATATGTAGGTAAGAATTTTGCTGCTCAGCAAGTTTTTTGGTATTTCGTTGGAGCAATCATTATAAGTCTTGTTATGTTTTTTGAACCAGAACAATATAAAAAAATGTCCTGGATTATTTATGGCATCGGTATTTTTCTTTTATTTGTTTTGTTTGTATTGCCAGATTCAATGCCACTTGTAAAAGAAGTAAATGGAGCAAAAAGTTGGTTTCATTTACCTATTGGTAATATACAACCAGCGGAGTTTATGAAGACTTTTTATATTTTAGGACTTGCTCGGTTAATCACTAAGCACCACGAAATATATTTAATGAAAAGCTTGAAAACAGATTTTATTCTGCTAGGAAAAATAGGTGCTACGTTACTTGTACCTCTCGTATTTATATTAGAACAGCCTGACTTTGGGACAGCGCTTGTCTTTTTGGCCATTACGGTAGCGTTAATTATAGTTGCCGGAATTACATGGAAAATTATTCTTCCAGTCTTTCTTGGTGGAGTAGGACTAGGTGTCTTACTATTATGGATGGCTCTATTTATGCAAGACTTTTTAGAAGATAAATTTGGCTTCGACCCCTATCAATTTGCTCGAATATATTCTTGGTTAGATCCGTACTCTTATGCTTCAAATGAGGGTATGCACTTGATCACTTCCTTAAATGCTATTGGTTCCGGTGAAATTTTCGGAAAAGGCTATGGCGGTCGCGTTGTATATGTCCCAGAAAATCATACTGATTTTATATTCGCAGTAATTGGAGAAGAATATGGATTTGTTGGAGCTAGTATCGTCATAAGTCTTTTCTTTTTACTTATTTTCCATTTAACAAAAATTACATTGCAGTTAAAAGATGCCTATAGTACGTATGTATGCGCAGGTATCATTGCTATGATTACATTCCATGTTTTCGAAAATATTGGTATGACGATTCAGTTACTCCCTATTACAGGTATCCCACTACCATTCATAAGCTACGGTGGTAGTTCACTAATGGGAAATATGCTAGCAATCGGCTTAGTATTTAGTATGAAATTTCATCATAAAACGTATATGTTCGCTAAAAACGAAGATGACTAAGAAGCAAATAAAAAGAGGGTGGCTCGAATATTCCGAGTCACCCTCTTTTTAGCTTTGAGGACTTTGTGCAGGAGGTGCTAACGCTTTAAGCATGTCAAGTCTCGATTTTGTCATTGTAACAGTCACACCAAGCTTTGAAAGATTACTTACAATTTTCTTTAAATCAACTTCCTTAGCCATTCTTTCCACCTCGTCCTTCCATATAGTATTACGATTTATATTAAAAAAAGTTTCTCATTTTTTATTATTTCCTACCCTATAATACCACTATTTACATCGTTTTAATCTTTCAATTTTGTTACATATTTTATTTAATTGTAAACCAAGCTAGGTAATAACCATAAGGAGTGATTCACGTGAATGTAAAAGATGTGATGAGTAAAGAAGTCGCGACTTGCAATCCACAGGATTACGTAAATGAGGTTGCTGAGCAAATGCGAACATTGGATATTGGTTGTCTTCCCGTTGTTAGCGATAAAAAACTCGTCGGTATGATAACCGATAGAGATATCGTAACAAGATCCGTTGCACGAGATGTGAAAAGTAAAGTGGAAGATGTAATGACGAAATCCGTAATCTCTGTTTCACCTGACGATACTACAGTAGAAGCCTCATTAGTAATGGCAAGATGCCAAGTCCGCCGCCTTCCAGTAGTTGAGAACAGTAAGCTTGTCGGTTTTGTATCGTTGGCCGATTTAGCATTCCCATTTCCACATGTACAAGAAGTTTCTCATGCTATGGAAAGTATATCCGAACCAAGGGGTTATTAAACATTATTAGCTATCCTTTTTTAAAATCGGATAGCTTTTTTATATGGGTTTTGGTACTGAGATGTCAAACATATAGGAAAAGTGTAATATAGAAACTAGAAGATTTTCAGAAAGCAGGTTTCTGTATGAAAAAAACTATTTTTATATTAATGTCCATTCAATTTTTAGTTTATCTAGGTTTTGGGATTATCATACCTATATTGCCCGAAGTTATTCTGCAGCAAAATTATAATGAAATCCATGTCGGAGGTTTATTGACAGTATACTCTCTAGCTTCTTTTTTCACTGCTCCATTTTGGGGAATGCTTTCGGATCGCACGGGAAGAAAGGCACTCATTTTAGTTGGACTGGTTGGTTTTAGTTTAAGCTTTTGGCTATTTTCTTTATTTTTTGATTCGCTATTCATGCTTTACTTGTCTCGTGTCGTTGGAGGACTTTTTTCAGGCGCCTTATACACAGCTGTAACGGGATTTGCAGCGGATTTATCAAACGAAGAAAACCGCACCAAATATATGGGCTTTATTGGAATGTCAATTGGTTTAGGATTTATTTTTGGACCAGCTATTGGAGGTGTTCTCGGGCACGTTAACTTATCGCTTCCATTTACGGTTTCCGCCATTTTATTATTAATCATTTTCGTGTACGCACTTATTATATTGAAGGAACCTATGAGAACTGGAGAAGCAAATAAACGAGCACTTCTTCCAAAGGGCGCTGCAAGTCTTTGGTCGTATCGAATAAAGTATTTGTTTCTGTTTTCATTCATGGTGACGTTCTTATTAGCTGGATTAGAAGCTACATTCCAGCTGTTCCAAATCGAGAAGGTGGACATTACGCCTTTGCAAATCGGCTATTTGTTTATGTTTAGCGGATTCGTGGACGCAGCTATTCAAGGTGGCGTTGTACGACGAATTAAAAATGGTACTGAAACAAAATGGCTATTATACGCACAAGTCATTACTGCAATCGGTTTATTTATGACCGTTTTTACAACGAGCATTTTCTGGGCAGGGTTCTCACTTTGCATGTTTACCGCTGGGAATGCACTAGCCAGAACGACCATTGTTTCACTTACCACGAAGGAATCCGGAGGAAGCTACGGCACAGCTGCAGGTATGACTTATTCCATGGATAACCTAGGAAGAATTATTGGTCCATTATTATTTGCTTGGCTATTCACAATTCAACCAAATAATATTTATGCGTTCTCCGGTGTGCTCGCAGTTCTTTCCATTGGATTGATCTTCAAATTTCGTAAATCTTCGAAATCATTGAGAGACGTAGCGTAAGCTTCACTAAACAATCCAAGATAAAGAGGCTGGTACAAAAGCCTTTCTAAATGCATAAACCGCATGAAATCAAAATGAGATTTCATGCGGTTTAATTTTTTCTATTTGTACTTAAATCACTTAGTTATTTAGTTTTACCAAGCTTACCGCTCGCTGGAACCCGTTGATTTCCGTTCCAAGCAGGACGCGTTCCGCGGGGTGAGCGATGAACCATCACCGCCCCCTTCGGGTACGTTGTGATGTTTCATCTGTCTCCCTGATCCCGCTGGAGTCCCCGCCTTCCACTACAATCAACTAGAGTATGTCTCTATCAAAAAAAAAAATCTATCTAAAAAGGTCATCCGTGTTATGTTAAAACAAAAAAATAAAGTAAATGCAGGCGGATCCACTTCCCCATTTTTTTACATATCTGAACGCAAGAATTTATTCCTTGGCATTTTATTGTAGTTCTGGTTGTGCTTTTTGGAGTTCGGGATGGGCTACTCTCACAACTGAAGGTCTTGCTAATACCAATACGACTAAAATTAGCAAGAAGCTCGATACAATAAGAATACTTTCTGCCGGTAAAACATCATATAAGTAACCAAACAGTACCATTCCGAGTGGCATAAGAGCCATTGCACCAGTCTCAACAATAGAAAACACTCGCCCTTTATAATCATCTTCAATCATTTTTTGCATCATTACTTGAATTGGTGTATTTGTTATGACCATAGCCACACCGAACACGAACATAAGCAATATATAAAATACAACGGTCATGACATAAGACATACTAATTAATAATGGCAAAGCCACGCAGCCTATAAAGACACCCATTACCACGATACTCCATTTAGAAACTAGAAAAGGATATTTCAACTCTTTACGAGCAGAGAAATATATCGACATAATTAGCATTCCTATTGCAAACGCACCTTCAGTAAATCCAAAATGTTGTGAATTAATTTTAAGCTTTTCAATTAAAATGAACGAGTATCCTACTTGGAAAGCCCCAAATAAAAAATTTATAAAGAGT
The DNA here is from genome assembly GCF_037104765.1 of Psychrobacillus mangrovi. Lineage (NCBI taxonomy): Bacteria > Bacillati > Bacillota > Bacilli > Caryophanales > Bacillaceae > Psychrobacillus > Psychrobacillus mangrovi. The sequence continues at coordinate 26,728 of NZ_JBAWSY010000011.1, forward strand.
GATATAATAACTAAAATCTTTAAGATTGGTTGTTTCATTAAAAAACTAACGCCTGCCTTCATGCTTTGTAGCATCGGCTCTTTTTCTTCCCCTTCAACCACTTCTTTCCGTTTAGCAAACAACTTAAAGTTCATCGTAGATTCTAGAATTACCGCAACAACTGATGCAACGATATACATAACTAAGAAAACTGGCATTGTTACCGTACCGTATAAAAGACCACCAACTGCAGGGCTTCCTATTGCAGCAAATGAGATTGATATTTGATTTAACGACATAGCCTTTTGAATTCTTGCTTCATCTACTAATCCTGTGATGGAAGAACTAAAGGTCACACCAGAAAATAACGATGTAATCGAAAGAATTACAGATGTAGCATAAATCGCGATTAACGATAGACCAAGCGTTAAGCTTATAGTCAGTAAACCACCAATTGCAATAATAGTTGCAATTTGTGACACAATGACAATCATTTTTCTGGAGTAATTATCTGCTGCATATCCAGCAAAAGGTGCTATCAGTGTTCTAGGTAAAATACCGCAAATTAAATTCATTGCAAAACTAGATGCAGAACCAGTTAATTGCAAAATATAGAAGCTGATTGCAAATGTATACACTTGTGCACCAAAGGAAGATATGACCTTGCTAATCGTGAAAGTCCACAAATGATAAGTTGCCTTTTTAAGCTTTAATACCTCTTCCATTTATATTCCCCTTTAAAAGTTTAATTTAATTAAACAAATAATACCATATTATTCCTTCCCTTTCAACAAAAAGTTTAATATAATTAAACAAATAATTAAAGAGGTGATTCTCATGCCCACATTAGGCGATCGCATACGCAAACTTAGAAAACAACAGAAAATGACACTAGAGGCACTGGCAGGCTCACAACTTACCAAAGGAATGCTTAGTTTAATCGAAAACAATAAGGCTAACCCCTCTATGGATAGCTTGAATTACATTGCGGACCAGCTAGGGGTTGACGTTACAGAACTTTTAGAAGAAGTAAGTGTACAAGAATTCAGAGAAGTTTTAGAGAAGGCAGAATTACTTTTTAATACGAAGTATGATGAGTTAACTGATGAATATGAGCAATTAATAGATCTTGTAGAACCTTATGTACCTAAGCTTACTCACGGCTATGAAGCTGCTCGTTTACTTGAATTGTACAGTAGATGTATATCATTAAAAGACCAAGAATATTCTCAATCCCTTTTTAAAAAGGTTGCTACCATGTATGAACAACTAAATTTAACAACCAAACGGGCCGATATGGGAAGGCTCTTTGCAGTAGTTCCATATACAAACCACAATTATCAAGAAGCACTAAATATACTTCTTAAAGAACGTGAACAACTTGAATTAAACCCTTTATGGATTGACCCTCTATCTCGGTTAGATTATGACTATCTTGAAGCTGTGCTATATTTTGCAGTCAGCAAGCATGAAGCTGCTATCGAGAAAATGGAAAAAGCTATTGAGTACTCAAATAAACATAAGATATTTAAACAAGTTGATAATTTATACAGATTAGCTACCGCGCATTTCATGATGGCTATGGATGAAAAGAAAATAGAATTTTATTTAAAAAAGCTAAGGGCATATAGTGAATTTGCCGAGGATGAGGATTCTAAGACTTTCATCTCATATGCGGAAATTCACTACTTAACTTCTTTTAAAAATTTGTACAAAGAAGCAGATCAGATATATAAAGAGGTTATTAATGAAAGCAAGCAGAATAAGCTATTCTCCCCTTTCTTCTTGCTTGAAAGAGGGAAGATATTGTTTGGATTAAAACAATTTGAAGAAGCCCTTAAACAGTTTGAGGAAGTTGTAATCCCTAGTGTACTTCACCATCCATTCGATTTGTCCATATTCTACGAAAAGGATGCATATGTTGCATTATGTTACTTGCAGCTCGGCCAAAAGGAAAAAGCTTTGGAAGCAGCGCACCTTGCTTTAGATAATATTAATAAGATGCCTGACTCTCCTTATAAAAATTTTATTCAAGAGACGTACAAGAAAGTCAAAGGGGGAATGTAATCATTGAGGAAAAATTGGTTCTGGGGAGTTATTAGCATAATACTCGTAAGCTGGGTTGTTAATTTCATTTACTTTCAATCAAAACAACTAGAGAAACCAGTTATGTTAAATGCTTATTTAGATATACCAACAAGGGATTATACAAATTTATCATTACATTATATAACGAATAAAAAAGATATCATCGAATTACAATCGCTTTCCATAGGAGACCAAAGCTTTTTTAATGAGCGTAACTTCATTTTCCCTGGTTTTGAGAACCCAACTGCCCAATCTTTTAAACAAGAATTTACCCATCATTATTTAAAGGAAGCAATGTTCAGCTTTGGAGAAGAGGATATAAAAAATTTTCAAGAGGAAATAAAGAATAATAATGAGGTTTATGCCACTTTTACAAACGGTCAAACAGTTCCAGTAAATGTATCTAAACTAGATTTCACACCTTATAAAACTTCAGATGAAGCATTTATTAAAGGCTCAGGATATAACTATACTGGCAACTCCCGTGCGGAATTTCTCCATATAAATGTGCCTGTAAACATGGAGGCTTTCGAGTTACCAAAGGCTATTCAACAAGACATCGATATAAAGCTAATGGTTTGGAAAGATGCTAGTGAACATAGTCCAATCATTAGAGAAGATGCATCAAAAGAATGGGAGAATTTGAATGCCCCTCTCTACACGGAAGTAAAATGGCCGCTTCAATTAAATGCAGGAGATTCAATAGGAATTTTCTTTCACACAAAAGAAGATTCGAAAGACGTAAAAACTATTTCACTTATACAAGACTGGACAGGTGAGGACGCCGACGGGAATCAAATCAAGCACGTGATCAATATTATTAGTAATCCTATTCTGACTCAAGACCAAGTGACTGCCATCGTTAAGAAAGCGAGGGATGACGTTAAATGAGAAATGGATTTAAACAACTGTTCATCGGCTTTCTTTTCATATTCATCAAAATTCACATCATTGTTGACCTCTTTCCGGACTTTATTGGATATATTTTTATATACAATGGTATCAAACAAATAGCGACTTTATCCTCTCAACCTTATGAGAAACTAAAAAACTTGTTGATAATTCTAGTAATTGTTTCGATGCCTAACTTCTTTTTAAATGATCAAGTTATCCAACAGAGTGAATGGCTAGGATATTATTCTGCCCTTCTTAGTGTGTTGAAAGTGAGTCTTGTATATTTATTGTTTACTCTTCTTCAAGAGGTCGCAAAGTTGCTTCCTTATAAGGAAGGTTTAATCTCTACGAAGCGAATGTATTATTGGTATATGTCTGTTGTGTTGCCATCTTTGTTCATTCAATCGTTTTTAATGAATACAAGTTACGATAATAGCTTAACTGGGAGTATTTTGATTGTGATGTTCATACTAATCATCGAGATTTCTTTTCTTGTATATTTAAACAATATGCGAAAGAGATATCCTAAAAGCGGAATTTATGAAAGTTATGCAAAAGGGGCAGTCTCCTAACTTGGAGACAGACCTCGGGTTGTAGACAAACTAGGTTTCCGAAGCTTACCACTCGCTTTTTATGGGGAGCGCAGAGCCGCTTGGGCCAACACGATGGTGGTCGTGAAGGCGTTGAGGCCCACAGGAAGTGGGTCATGCAATCGTTGCCGCAGGACGCAGTAACTTAGATTGCCTTCCATTTGAAGAGGTGCACTTAGCCTTCCTTCCCTACGCTGAGGGTACTGAAAAAGTCTATAGAATTTGACTTTACCAAGTAATATCATCCGATAAGTAAGAAAATCGTTGAAACGGCTCCCTTTCCGCGGGCGTTACCTTAGCCTCCTAGGCCAACACGATGTTGGTCATGCAATCGTTGCCGCAGGATGCGGCGAATTTAGATTGCCTTCCCCTCAACTGCGGGGTCTTCGGCTAACGCTATTCCCGCAGGAGTGTCGCCTTTTTCAACGATTTTCTATAAATAATAATTGAAAAAATGTAAGTGATAAAAACTTGCTCTATTTATGGCATGATGATTTCCTAATTGAAAAGCGGATAATAGTTAATTGTAGTGGAAGGCGGCGACTCCAGCCGGAATAGCAAATGTTTTCTGCACTGAAAGCGAAGCGGCAGGTGCATGAGCTGAAGACCCTGGACTGAGCGTAGCGAGGGAAGCGGCTGAAGCCATGCCGGCGGAACGCGTCCGCCTGGAACAGAAATTAACGGGTACAAAATAAAAATCGAGTATGTGAACAACTTGTCGTTCAAATACTGTGATGAAATCTCATTGAGGACTTATTCAGTGCCCTGGCTACGCTCCTGCAGGGGCTCGTCTGTCTTGCTTACCCGCAGGAGTGGAGTGGACGCTTCTCCAAACCAATAAAATGTTACCTTATAATTTATCCGGTCAGTAATTCTTTTATGCTGTCACATTTTATTCTATACGGTCACAAATCTTTCATTCCCCATGATAAGCGCGATAATTATCAAGCCATGCCATAAATTTAATCCAGGCGTCTTCAAAATTCGGTTGAATGCATGAAATTTGTAGTAAGCCGTTTTCGATTAAATAATCACTTCTATAATGCAAATCAAATCCTGACATCCGTGCATCCTCCGCTAAATATGGAAAATTCTTTTCCTTCCACGTAAAAATCATTGGATAATGATGATCCGCTAACAATTCTATTTGATGTTTTTTCACTTCTTCTTCGATAAATCGCATTCTTTTATGTAATTGTTTATATCTAAATCCACCTTCATAAGCCTTTAATGCATACTCTAAACTCAGAACAAACTGAGAAGGCATTGTAAATGGAACTGCATGATTACTTCTAAATCCTAAATCCAAATACGTGGGGATGTTTTCACTTAATGTAATCTCCGTATTAGCAAATACAAATGCTAATCCACTCATCGTTCCAATTGCTTTCCCACTAACTCCTGTAGCCAAATAAACATCATCCAGTTGAAAAGGAAGTGCCCCAAATGAGCTCACACAATCTGCGCATAACAAAACATTATTCCGCTTACAGATTTCAGCCAATTTCTCCAAGTCATTTAACATTCCAGTTGAGGTCTCACCATGTGTCATAAGCAGCCAACTATAATTACCAGTGGCGAGCTCTTTTTCCACCTCCACTAAATCAAAGGAAGTTCCCCATTCATACTGATTCACCTTGTAGGAAAGTCCCCATCTCTTGGCTTGCTTCTCCAAACGTTCTCCAAAAGCACCATTTGTTAGGATTAACCCTCTCTCACCGATTACATGCAATTGAGCAATCATCGCTTCATTGGCAAGAGTCCCACTTCCAACTAACAGATGGACATATGCTGCTCCACTCATTACTCGCAGACTATCCTTTACTCTCTCTAACATTACTTCGAACTCATGCGAACGGTGAGATATTGGCTTTTCTAAAAATGCCTGTTGAATAAGTTCCGATTGTTGGACTGGCCCAGGGTAAAATGAATATCTTTTTTGTTTAAAACGAGCCGCAACCGAATGTTCAAATCGTTCTCTAGTTAGCATCATAGGAACAAAGAGCGCATCATCTGTTCCAACTGTATCAGCAAAAGGTTCAAAACCTAACTGATTGTATAGCTTTTGTTCTCGAATCGTTCCTGATATAACAGCCGCTCCATACCCGTTTTCATACGCATAATCAGATAATGCTCTCGCTAAATAATAAAACACTCTTCCATTTCTATGTGCTTTATCAACCGCCAATAATCGAACTTCACAAAGTAGCCCATGAAGAGCATCCTCCGGAAGTAGATCTTCTACGGGGCCAAGCTTTAGATCTAGCGAAAACGGACGCTCTGCTCGGAAAGCAACCATTCCCGCTAGCTCTTGATCCTTTAGCACAATCACATAAACATTTTCATGATGAAATGGATCGACCCTCATTCCACTTGGATCTGGTTCATGTTGTGGAATCTCTTCCACAAATGTCTGATAATTTAATCGAGCTATTGCTTCAAATTCTTTTTCGGTTCTTGCGATTTTACACCAGTACATATCCAAAACACCCCCATCTATTCACTTGAATGATAGCGTTCCGTTCTTTTTTCTAGTAAAGTAATTCCCACTATTAATAGGAGACCCGCTAAAAATAACATCATACTTAAGTACGTTGAAACATTACTAAAGGTTTCCCCATAAATGGTAACTCTCTTTAATGCTTCCATTCCATAATAGATTGGAGACAACCACTTCATTGCAAGTAAAGCCTCGGACCCCACAATTTCAAGTGGCCAATACGCTCCACCAATCATAGCAAAAGCTACAGCAAGCAATGATATGATCACGCTACTCTGGCTAACTGTTTTGACCAATGAAATGATAAATAAGGAGAAAGCCATCACAAGTAATACATAAAAGCTACAAATAATGATTACCTTCCATAATCCCCCGTACATATTAGTACCCACTATAAATCGAAAAACAAAAATAACTAGAAGCATCTGCACAAGTCCAATTAAATAACTAAAGGATAAATGCCCAAAGTATAATTGAAACCTACTAATGGACGCTAGTTTTAATCGATTCCAAACTCCAGATCTTTTATCTTCTAATATAAATTGTACATTTATAGAGATTGTATAAAAAACAAAATAAAGCATAAAACCAAATAAACTTTGCAATGCACCATCATATCGGAAAATTTTTGATTCATCCATCGATGCTTCATTTAGTTGAAAAGCTTGATCTTCTAACCCTTTATCTACATCATTCCACTTACTTTCCCCTCCTACAGCAATTACTTGATCGCGAAAAGCAAGATTATTATAGGTCGATACTACTTTTAGAGAGAGATTACTCACCACATCCGACTCTATATCGGATAGGATGGTATACGTTTTTTCATTTAGCAATACACCAATCGTGTCTCTATTTTCCTTTATTGTATCCTGAAGCTCTTGCTCTGATAAAACGATTAATGCATAATCCTCTTCTTTTTGTAAGCTCTCTAAAACTTCTTTACTCATTTTTGAGTCATCCGTTGCTACTAATAAAGACAATTTACTACCAACTGAACCACTTAACACATATGCGAATATAACAGTCATGACGGTCATTGATATGAGAACAAGTGGTTTTCTTTTTAAGTTTTGTAATCTTGCCATCCATATACCCTTCATGATGTCACCCCTCTTTTTGGAAATAAAACAATAGAGAGCAACACACAAAGACTAAATGCCACAAACAAAACAGACATTAAAGGCCATATTATCTCTAATTCTCTACCTTTTTGAATAGACAGAATGGCGGTCATTGTAGCTCCATTTGGTGTAAGATTTCCGATTTTAGCTAGTATAGTAGATACGTCCCCAATATTAAAAAACGAGCCACCAAGAAATGAGAAGATCGTAATTACTAAACCATTAAACAAATTCGCTACTCCATCGGACTTCGTTCTAAATTGTAGGGTAGTTAACAATGCAGATAGTCCCCCAATAAACAAACTATAGGTTAAAACAATAACAGCCATTGCATCTAGACCAATCCAATCTATTCCAAGCACAAACTTCCCATAGAGCAGAAGCAACAATTGTTGAACAAAAGCCACAAGCGATCCTGTAATAAATATAGAAATAGCGTACCAAGTAGCTGATACTCCTGCTAATATCATTCGGTCATAAACCTTCCACTGTACCTCTTGTAAAGCAAAGCCAGCTAAGAAGGAAGGGATATATAGAGCAAACATAACAAGCATTCCAGCTGTGTAATAAACGGAGGCTGGAATCTTTCTTTCTCTTTCTTCCAACACTTGTTCCACTTTTTCAACACTTGAGTTATTTTGTAAAGATTGATCCAATGTAATGCCAGCTTTCGTAAGAGCAAGTGACTTTGTATAGCCATTTTGCCATTCAGTTATGACAGATTGGATAATAGAAGCACGTATTTCATTTTCTTGACTAAGAAATAAATCAATCTCCGGTGTTTGAGTTTCATTAAAATAAGCTGTTTTTATGTAATCCAAACGAAAACTCGAAGGAATCGTTAAAATGCCATCCGTATTTTTGTCTTTTCGAATACTATCTAAGCCCGTCGATTGTTTCTTTTCCACCGATATATACTCTTCCACACCATCGGCAGATAGAATGGAGTCTTCTAGAATATAAATAGGATCAGAGCTTTTCAATTGTGTTAGTACTGCATCTAAAGATGGACCACTCAATCCCTGCTCCTCTAAGAAATTCTTAATAGATTCCTCTTCGTTCTCCCAACTTGATTCATCTATTAAAGCCAGTCTAGCTTGAATGGCCGGTTCTCCACCACTATTCATCACACTAGCAAGCGCTGTAGAAAGAATCGTAATTAGAACAAGTGGCATGATTAATAAAATAATCAGTGGTTGTTTATTACGTAACAGCATTTTTATTTGCTTTCCAATTAAAGTAAGTAGCATAGCCATCCCCCTAGTCCCTTAACGCTTTTCCTGTTAAATGTAGGAATACATCTTCAAGAGAAGGAATTTTAATGATGGCAGACGTAATGGTTACATCATTTTCAGCAGCTAATGCGAAAATAGTTGCAAGCGGTTCTTCCTTTTTAGGCATAGATACCAAAAAAATATCTTCTTCATAACGGACACTCGCTGTTGGAAATTGTTTTTTCAGTACCTCTCCAAACTCTTCTGTAAGTAGATGTCCCTTTAATTCAATTGTTTGATTGTTAGAGACTAGTGATTTTAACTGTTCTTTTGTACCGAAAGCAATAATCTCACCTTGGTCCATAATATAAATTTTGTCACAAAGTAGCTCTACTTCTTCCATATAGTGACTTGTATATAATAAGGTCATTCCTTCCTCGACAAGCTGTTTAACGGTATCTAAAATATACGCTCTCGATTGTGGGTCAATCCCAACTGTTGGCTCATCCATAATTAGAATAGATGGTCTATGTAAAAGGGCAGCACCAATATTTAGGCGCCGTTTCATACCGCCAGAAAAAGTTTTCACGATATCATTTTTTCGATCGGATAATCCAATTTTCTGTAATGTTTCTTCTACTCGTTCGGATAATAAGGAACCTTTTAAACCATAGATTCGACCGAAAAAAGCTAAGTTTTCTTTAGCCGATAACTCTGGATATAATGCAATTTCTTGCGGAACTACCCCTAATGTTTTACGAAGGGACTCTGGATTTTTATTTATAGATTCTGAATTCCAAATTACTTCCCCACTTGTTGGCATTACTAAAGAGGAAAGCATGGAAATAGTTGTTGATTTTCCTGCCCCATTAGGTCCGAGTAGTCCAATAGATTCACCTGCTTCTAGTTGCATATTTACTTGGCGGACAACTTCCTTAGTTTTATACCTTTTATGAAGATTTATAGCTTGTAGCACGACTCCATCTCCTTTATCAATCCAATTTATTTTGGTATATATGCATTCAGTTTCTGTATCGACCGCTTGGTGAGCTTCTACAAAAACCGTGACATCCGCCGGGGTTTTCAACTCTATTCAGTCGATATTTAGGCACTTACCGAAACTAATAATTAGTACAATTATACCAAAATTATTGTGTGATATTAAAAAACCATAAGTAAAGTTTATGTTAAGAAAAGGAATAATATTTGAGTGCATACAAAAAAAGCTGCCCCATTGAAGGACAGCTTTACTAGTTGGACTTATTATTCTACTGTTTGTGTTTCTAATGGTGCATTATAAACTTCTTTGTCTAATTCACCCGTCATTTTTGCAGTTGTAACACCTGCAGTCATCGATCCACTCACGTTTACAGCTGTTCGTGCCATATCAATTAATGGCTCTACCGAAACGAGTAAGCCCGCTAAAGCAACTGGTAAATTCAAAGCAGAAAGTACAAGGATTGCGGCAAATGTTGCTCCACCACCTACACCTGCTACTCCAAAAGAACTGATAGCCACTACAGCAACTACAGTAAGGATAAACATTGGGTTTAAAGGATTGATACCCTGAGATGGAGCAATCATGAATGCTAGCATCGCTGGATAGACACCCGCACATCCATTTTGTCCGATTGACAATCCAAAGGAACCAGAGAAATTTGCAATACCTTCAGATACACCTAGTTTATTTGTTTGCGCATTAATATTAATGGGTAAAGTACCTGCACTTGAACGTGAAGTAAAAGCAAAAATTAACGGCTCTGCTGCTTTTTTCACATACGTTATTGGATTTAAACCAGAAAGTGAAATGATGATTAAGTGGATTGCAAACATAATAGCTAATGCTACATAGGATGCTATCACGAATTTACCTAAATTATAAATTGCCGCAAAATCAGATGTCGCAACGGTTCTAGCCATAATTGCTAAGATTCCGTATGGTGTCAATCGAAGAACAAGTGTCACAACACTCATGATAAGCGAGTACACAGCGTCGATTCCTTTTTTAATCGTAGCAGCAGTTTCACTATCTTTGCGAGCAACTCTTAAGTAGGCAAAGCCTAAAAATGCTGCAAAAATTACTACCGCAATTGTAGATGTATCACGCGCACCAGTGAAATCTAAAAATGGATTAGCAGGAAGTAAATCAAGCATTTGCTGAGGTAGTGTTTTGTCTCCCACTTCTGCAGAACGTGCTTCATAGTCCTCTGCGCGAGCAGACTCTGCTTCACCTTGCACAATCTGATCTGCATTCAGATCAAAGATTGCTGCAGAACCAATTCCAACAAGTGCCGCTATAGCAGTAGTTCCAATTAAAATACTTAAAACAATTGCAGCCATTTTCCCAAAATTTTTACCAATCGTCAATTTCGTAAAAGCGCCTAAAATTGAAATAAAAACTAGTGGCATTACAATCATTTGAAGTAACTTCACATAGCCAGTTCCTATCAAGTTATACCAATCTACGGATTGAGCTAACACTTCAGATGTTACACCGTAAATTAGATTCAATACTAACCCTAAAGCTATACCTAAACCTAACGCCGTAAATACGCGTTTAGAGAATGACACATGTTTCTTTTGCATTACTATTAGAACACCGACGAACAACAGTAAGGCTGCTATATTGAGAATGATAAATAATATGTCCATTTCATTACCTCCATTTTTTCACCTAACATAGAATAATACTTTTATTCCAATAGGTCAAGTAGGTTATACTTTCTATCGCATAATGCCTAGTTTCTTCATTCTTTCCCCTAAATCGGATATACTAAAACTAACTTCCAAAAAAATTAGAAGGAGGTGAAACTTTGGCGGCTAGCATTATTAGTTTAATTGTGACAGGAACAATTATTTTAAATATTTTCCTTGCCATCGCCTTAATATTTTTGGAACGCAGAGATGCATCCTCTACTTGGGCTTGGATATTGGTTTTATTTTTTGTACCTATTGTAGGTTTCGGTATTTATTTATTATTTGGAAGAAAGTTACGTAAAAAGCATTTATTCCGTTGGGAAGGTAAAAACAAAATTGGTATCGATAAATTAATAGAATTTCAAATGGAAGCGATTGAGGATGATTCGTTTGATTTTCGATTGGATGATGCCATGCATTATAAAGAATTAATTATAATGCATTTACACAATAACCAAGCTGTTTTAACTCAAGATAACAAAGTAGATATTTTTAATGATGGTCGTGAAAAATTCAATGCACTTTTACAGGATTTAGAAAATGCAAAAGATCATATTCACATTCAATATTATATTTTCCGACTTGATAATCTTGGTCAAGAGATTTACGAAGTTTTATTAGCGAAAGCTAAACAAGGAGTTAAAGTTCGTATTTTATATGATGACACTGGATCACGTGGATTACGGAAAAGGCAATTCAAGGAGTTAATTCATTTAGGCGGCCGTGTAGAAGCATTTTTCCCTTCTATTCTACCCCTTATTAATCCACGTATGAATTATCGTAACCATCGAAAAATTGTCGTGATTGATGGTCGAATCGGTTATATCGGAGGATTCAATGTAGGTGATGAATATTTAGGATTAAATAAACGATTTGGTTATTGGCGTGATACACATCTAAGAATAGAAGGAAGTGCAGTACATCCACTTCAAACTCGATTCATACTCGATTGGAACCAAGCTTCCGCCGAACATGATATTGAATACTCCGATGTATTTTTCCCAGCTATTCCCATGAAAGGCTCTGTTGGTTTGCAAATTGTTTCCAGCGGACCTGATTCCGAATGGGAGCAGATCAAAAATGGATATTTAAAACTTATTATGATGGCGAAAAAGTATATTTACATTCAAACACCATACTTCATTCCAGATGCTAGCTTTATGGATACTCTACGTATTGCTTGTCTATCAGGTATTGATGTTCGACTAATGATTCCAAACAAGCCGGATCATATCTTCGTTTACTGGGCTACCTATTCTTATGTGGGTGAACTAATCAGAGCTGGTGCAAAAGTATATATTTATGAAAATGGATTCCTTCATACAAAAATGATAGTAATTGATGATGAAGCATCAACTGTAGGAACAGCAAATATAGATGTTCGTAGCTTTAAACTAAATTTTGAGGTTAATGCATTTATCTATGACCGCGAAACATCTCATGAGCTTGCAGAGCTTTTCGAGGAAGATATGAAGTTATCCACTCAATTGACTATGGAACTATACGAGGAAAGAACTCGCATGATTAAGTTTAAAGAGTCTCTAGCAAGATTATTGTCCCCAATACTGTAATACGAAACGCAAGCGATTATTAAAGAAAATGAAAACCTAAATCGACATCTATCTTTAGAATAAATTTTTCTTTACTATCTATTACCATGGTAATCAGAGGAGCTAGAAGTGACTGTGTCATTTCTAGCTCCTTCTTTGTGCTCCTTCGTCACGTGAAGAGCAAATCCTAAAACACGAGTGGATACAGTGATGTTTTTTTAGATAGTTGATTTTCGTTTTAGGCGGCGACTCCTGCCGGAATAGCATGAGCTGAAGACCCTGGACTGAGCGTAGCGAAATTATTTTTTGCGACGAGCTTGCGCAGGAGCATAGCTTTTTTGCGACGAGCTTGCGCAGGAGCAAGGGAAGCGGCTGAATCCATGCCGGCGGAAAGCGTCCGCCTAAAACGGAAATCGAGTGGGTCCCAGACAAAAAGCGAGTATGTGAACGAAATATCGCTCAAACACTCGCTAATAGATACCTTGATGAGTTTTTCAGTGCCCTCCCTTTAGTAAAAGAAAAGTCAGCATTCCTTATTATGGAATGCTGACTTTTTAAAATTCGAGATATTCTTCTAAAGTTGTACCTGCTTCATAGACTTGACTTGCTAGTTGCTCACCAACATAACGGAAGTGCCATGGCTCGTACATATATCCGGTGATTTTTTCTTTTTCTTTAGGATATCGCATGATAAAACCATAATTATGTGCATTGGCAGCGACCCATTTTCCAGCCTCTGTTTCTCCAAAGCTTTCACGCGCGAAATGTTGTTCAAAATGTTGTTCTCCTATATCAAAAGCAAGACCTGTTTGATGTTCGGAGTATCCTGGACGTGCACTATAGCGATCCGCTGCTTCTTGCCCATCATTACTCACATATCTCTGATAAAGTGTCGTTTGATATTCAAAAGAACGATATGTACTAAATGCCACTAACACAAAATTAGAAAGCCTTGCTTCGGCAGCCATCTCTTCAAATGCTGCTCTTGCCTCTTTACTTTCTCCTGGGTCAAACGTTGAAGGCAACGGATATTTTTTACTTGCAATGAGAACTCCTTCGATGTATGTCGGTTCCGTTGGTAACGTTTCATTACCTATGTATCCATTTGCTCCTGACATATCTACTTCAGGCTCTTCTACAACTGGAGGTTCGACTATCGGCTCATCTTTAGTCTGCTCTTCTGTTTCTTCTGCTTCTTCTTTTTCGATCGTGTCGATTTCTTTTCCCTCTGTGGTCTTCTCTTCTGTTTTATTAGCGAGACCTAATGATGTAAGACTTTGATCTATATTCCAATCATTTATCCCAACCCAAGTGACGATGGCTGTAACTAACAATCCCAAAATAATCCCTGAGACAATATAAGGCCATTTCTTTTGTTTTTTCTTTTTAAATAAACTTTGTCGAGAATACATTGTCTTCCTTCTTTCCAATAACGATACTATCATTTTAACATTTTTCTACATGATTAGACGAGAAAATGGGTTGTCTTTTATGGACAACCCATGAACAAAAATTATATTAAAATCATCCCAAGTACTACGAAGAATAATACGATAAATAAAATAGACATACCCTTCATCCATTTGGCTTCTCGCTCAAAACCTTTTTCTTTAAAGCTGACTGCCCGATATCCATTAGTTATAGCAAATATAGCTGTCATAAAGAGAACAGCCATGTTTAAATTTCCAACTATAATAAATATTAATGAGGTAATGGCAGCCACTACAATCAGGATTCCAATAATCCAATTCCTGTTCACTTTTAACTACACCTCTCACGAAAAAAACGAAGCTATAAAAAGCTTCGTTTTTTTATACAGATTCTTCCGCTTTTTCTGGATGATTTGAATAAAATTTACGTCCTAAGTATGTTTGGAAGATTAATATAATTCCGCCGACTGTCCAATACAATGGTAATGCAGCCATAGAACTGAACGAGATGAACATAATCATGATAGGAGAAATATAAATCATCATTTTCATCTGTTGCTTTTGTTGCTCTGGTACCGTCCATAAAGAAACTTTTGCTTGAACAAAATATACTACTCCCGCAATAAGTGTCATCGCAATATCCGGTGAACCTAAGTTAAACCATAAAAAAGGATGTGTTTTCACATCTGTTGAGTGCAAAATTGCAAAATATAATCCCATGACAATCGGCATTTGAATAATCATTGGTAAGCAACCCATATTCAAAGGATTTACATTATGCTTACGATATAATCCCATCATTTCTTGCTGTAAAGCCATTTGTTCTTCTTTTGACTTTGTAGCTTTTAATTTCTTTTGAATCTCATCCATTTCTGGTTTCAATTTATCCATTTTTTCTTTCATACCCTGTTGATTCTTATAGTTTTTAAGCATCAAAGGCATTAAAGCAAATCGAATAATTAATGTAATTGCTATAATAGCAAGTCCATAACTACCATTGAATATTTCTCCAAAGAAATGAAGTAAAAAATCAAAAGGTCGAACAAAAATATTATAAAAAGTACCTTCTTTATTTTCTACTCCTGAACATCCGCTTAGAACAACTGCTGCAAAGACAAGAATAGAAAGCAAACTAATCTTCTTTTTCATACATTCACCTTCATTTTTCAAACTATAACGAGTATACCTTCTATGAAGCTATTTATCAAATATAAACATAGTAATACTTATACAGCTCTGCTTTCATTCGGAAAATTATATTTGAAATTAGGGTATTCATGATTATCCCTAAATTGCTTCGGTGTTAGACCAGTATACTTTTTGAATATACGAGTGAAATAGCTTTGATTGCAAAAGTGGAATGAATCAGAAATATCGGAAATCCCTTTGTTCGTATGTCTTAGATAATACTGGCACTCCTCTACCTTACGAATATTTAAATATTCTACTAGAGTTACCCCTGTATGTTCTCGGAAAATACGAGATAAATGACTTGTACTAATATTAAAATATTTAGCAATATCTTCAACAGTTAAATTAGTTTCGATTTCATCATTAATAAATAAAATAACTTTATTCACTGTTTGATGACCAAATGACGGTTTTTTTCTTTCTGTAATAACTAATACAAAAAACTCTACTAGTTCATCTGCACATTGTAGAAATTGTGCATCGCTCATTTTAGTTTCTATTACATTGACACTAGCAATATTAAACGCCATTACTTTATCAGAGGGCACTTGGCTTTCTTGTAATTTCCTAGCCATTACAGCGACTAATTGTATGTAGTAATTTTTCACATACATAATCATTAACTTCTCAGCTCTAATAATAATTAAATCTATAATCTCTCGTAACACTTTTTTAGCTTCTTCAAGCTCGAAAGCATACATGTGAAGAAATAATTTTTTTTCTAGATCTAAAAACAAGCTCAAGCCTTCGATGCTGTTAATAACACTTATTTCTTTTGTATACGCTTTTGAAAAGCTTTCTAAAAAAACCTTTTGTGAGTATTGCATATGGACCTCATCTTTCTTTTTTAATGGTACTTTTGGTATTGTTCCTATTGGGTATGTAGTATCATTTTATAACACTTTCTTGGAAATTGGAAACATTTATGATGTTTTTTTAGCTATTTTTTGGAATTAACATTTCTAAGTGTTTTGGAAGTACTTTCATTTCAAAAGGTGTACATATACCTTCGTCCCCATCAACGTTGCAAAATAACGGGCGATCTGACTCCATGTAAACATTTTTAGTCGTAATGACCTCTACTCCATCGTCTTCTTTTAATGTGCCCAATAAAATTTTCGTACCCATTCGTACAATAGAAGCAATACCAGACTTTTTAAAAATGTACACATGAAGTAATCCATCATTAATCTCAGCATTCGTAATCATCTTTTCAAATCCACCTACTGAATTTGTTAAGCCAATTAATATAAGGATGGCTGTCCCTTTCCAGGTCCCATGGTCATGTTGTATGGTAAAACCTACCTCTTCATTAGATATAACTACTTTTGCCCCCTCTAGTAAATATGCCAAAGAGCCTAGTTTTGTTTTTTTCTCAATGGAAGTGTTCGCTACACTACTAGCTATCTCCCCAATGGCAACAATATTCCCAAAATATTTATTGCCAATTTGAGCTATATCTACAAGCTCTGTATTGGACATCTTTAATGCCTCGATTGCAATATCTGGCTCTAAAGGAATTCCAATCGCTCGTGCGAAGTCATTAACTGTCCCAAGAGGTATTACTGAAAATACTGGACGATAAGGTTGATTGGCAAGTCCATTTATTACTTCATTTATCGTTCCATCTCCACCCATAGCTACAAGGAACTCAATTTTCTCTTCACAAGCTTGTTTTGCAAATATAGTAGCATCATCTTTTTTTTCTGTTTCTTTTTCAACTATTTTATATCCAAGTGCATCGAGAACTGTAAGAGCCCTTTCTTTATATGTTTCGGCTTCTTCCTTCCCGGATGAAGGATTAAATATTATCATTGCTTTTTTCAATTAATTTACCTCCTTTATTAGAAATTTTTATTTCTCTAATACCCTATTTACCTATTTTGAAACAGATTACATAATAAAAAAGTGCTAAACTATAGGAAAGCTTAAATAGAAATGAGGAATATGCTTGCGCGTATTTATATACATAATTATCTTTTTTTCTTTTTTTGATTTATTTTCACAGTTGCCTATCATGAGTCCTTTTGCAAAATCACTAGGAGCAACGCCCTTCGTAACAGGCTTAGTTGTAGGGATGTATTCATTTTCAAATACAATCGGAAATGTTATCTCAGGTTTTTTAACCGATAAGAAAGGTCCTTATTATATATTAATCATCGGTCTTTTCACTACAAGTATTTCCCTCTTTATGTATCAAGGAGTAAATGACCCAGTAGGTCTATTAATTGTTCGCTTTATCCATGGATTAGTTGCTGGACTTGTTGTCCCTTCAGCCTTTACGTATTCAGCAAATCAAACTTCAGCTGAAAAGCGCGGGAAAGGTGTTGCATTATCAGGAGCATTTGTAGGACTAGCAGCTATTTTAGGACCTGCTATGAGTGGAATAATGGCTAGTAAAAGAGAAGAAGTATTTGTCTTAAATATTACTGGATCTATTATGCTGATTCTGAGTATTTTATCAGTTTTCTTATTAAGAACTGTATCGATTAATAAAAAGATGGAGAAATCTGTTTCTGTAACAGTAGGGTGCCTTTTCACAAAGAGTGATTTGGTAAAAGCTTTTGCTGGCGCATTTTTCTTGATGTTTTCGCAAGGTGTACTAGCCTATATGCTCCCTTTAAAGGTACTGCATCTAGGATTTGATTCAAAAACAAGTGGACTATTACTGAGTACTTTTGGCTTTGTGGCAATTTTAGTCTTTATATTACCTATTAATCAATTATTCGATCAGGTTAAACCTATTAAAACACTTGCTTTCGGGATGGGATTAATGGGGATAAGCATGCTTTTACTAGGGCAGATTGATACATTGCAATGGCTATATGTTGGAATGGGGTTTTATGGAGTAGGGTTTGGATTTTTATTTCCCTCTATTAATTCATTACTGATTGATTCTACAGAAGCAGCTTATCGCGGAAAGGCTTACGGATATTTTTATGCCTTTTTTTCAATAGGTGTGGTAGTTGGTTCAAGTGTTACTGGACTTTTACAACTAACTGCAAACGGTGGTTTTTTGTTAGCAGGTGGAATGTTAGTTTGTTTGTCAGCATTATTTATGATTAAAGAAAAGAATAAATTAGGATCCCCTTGACGGAGACCCTTCTATTAAGAATTCACTTCATTATACTCTGATGTTTTCTTGTCCTTATTCTGAACTTCATCGTTATAGTATTGCACACTTGTCATCGCACCTTCGTCTACCATCTTGTTATCGGGAGTATCGTGCGGATCTGGGTGTCCTGCAGCCGTTAAATCAGATTGATTATGTTTTTGTGCTTCCATAAATGAATTGACCTTTGCTTTCGTATTATTAAATGCAACCATCGCTTTATCACGATTTTCTTTTTTACTAAAATATGCATAGGCACCAGCAGCAAGTCCTGCTAGTAGTAATGTGTTACTTTTTCCTTTAGCCATGATATGTACCTCCTAATTAATGTTCTACTTTATACTTACCCTTTATTTCTAAACTTACACTTTTTTATTTCTAACCATATAAACATGAGGAATTCCATCTTCATCAAATTCATCCGAGTTAGTTTGAAAGCCAAAAGAACTGTAGAAATTTTTCAAATGACTTTGAGCACATAGTTGAATCGTTTCAACTCTATAGATACGTTCTGCTTCTTCTAACGCTTTATTCATTAATTGTCTTGCAATGCCTGTCCCACGTGCCTTTTCTTTCACAATTACTCTGCCAATAGAACATACATCATATTTTTCTCCTGGTGGAAGTAATCGACAATAGGCTATTACTTCATTATCTTTGATAGCATATAAATGCAAAGCATTTTGGTCAGATGTATCCAATTCAGGGTAAGCGCAACTTTGTTCTACTACAAAGACATCTACGCGTAGCTTGAGTATTTCATACAATCGGTATACATCCAATTCATCAAATTTTAGTAAATTCCATTCCATTTAAACCCCACCTTTCATTTTTATTATCACACAATGGTAGAAGATTGATATTATTTTTGTTATGATTACAAAAAGAATTTAGAGGTGACTCAAATGATTAGGGCGATCACGTTAAATGATATAGCAACTGTTCAACAAATCGCAAAGATCAGTTGGAACGACACATATAAAGGGATTATTCCAGACAATATACAAGAGCTTTTTTTAGAAAAGGCTTATTCAAATACGATGTTAGCTAAAAGAATAGAAAAAACTATTTTTTTACTTGCAGAGTTTGAAGGAAAACCTATTGGATTTGCAAATTTTACGTATGTAGATGAAGATGGAGATGCTGAATTGACCGCTATCTATGTACTACCTGAGTATCAGCAAATAGGCTATGGTAAAAAGCTACTCCTTGCTGGTTTGAACGAGATGCCGACGGGACGTCAGTTATTTGTCTATGTAGAGAGCAAAAATGATGGGGCTCGTGCATTTTATGAACATTTCGGTTTTGAATGCTTGGAAGAATTTGACGAGTACTTTGAAGGTCATCCACTGTCTACTGCTAAATATGTGTATTTATTAAAAACACCGACTTACTGAGTAAGTCGGTGTTTTCTCTTTATACCAGTTGATCTGGGCTGTAGTATTCTTGCTCCTGCGCAAAGCTCGTCGCAGAAAAAACTTTGCTCCTGCGCAAAGCTCGTCGCAAAAAAGTACTTTACGTTCTTCTATCTTGAAAGAATTATGATTTAGTTATACCGGTTGATCTGGGTTATAGTATTCTTGCTCAGCAAATTGAACTGGTGGCTTACGGACGAAGCACATAATAGCTGCAATGTATAAAAGAATCGATGTTATCGATATTATTCCTGCAAATAGTCCAGCTAATATAAACATGATACCTGCTAACTTTGGATTTTTATTTTTGTTTATAGAAACTATTCCTACGATATTTAATATCAAACTAATTACAAGGATAATAATAAAACCCCATCCAAATACATTAAAAAAGTTTGGTAGGACGTCTAACACTTGCGTTACTGCTTCCGCATCTTGACTAGTTAAAGTAGGATCACTTAATATTTCTTGCTGAAATCCAGTCTGAAATGCCTCATCTTGAATAACTGCACTTCCGTTCACTACTATAATCGACGTCAAAATAATCCCCAATAGCGTGAAAATCGCACTAATAATACCTAATATCTTTTCTCCTGTACGAGACATAAGTATACCTCCGTTAAATATTTATTCTACAATAATTTTACGTTTCACCTTTTAAAAAGTTTCATCTTTTTTAAATTTTACCCTAGAAATAATGAAATAAACTTGTTTAACAATTATTCTATGGGGGTACTAATATACTAACGCTTACTACAGAAAGGAAGGAATAGGATGGAGAAAAAGTTAATCTTTAATCAGTCAGATTTCTTATACACATTGGCAGGTGCATCAGTATTAACTGGTATTTTAGTTTTATTTATTTAACGATACAAATGTAAAAGGCAATCCACTTATCTTAAATAAGCGGATTGCCTTTTATATTTTTTAAGCTTTTACATCATCATATTCGTTGGATTTATTAAAAGCCGCCACAACGTATGAGCATACAGCTTCCATTTTTAAATCTTTTTCACGAGCGTAGGTTACTGCAGTGTCTAATAATTTCTTCGCTATACCCTGCCCTCGAAGTTTATCTGACACGTATGTGTGGTCCATTACCATGACATCTCCAAGTAAAGTCCACGTAATTTCACCAAGTCTTTCACCATCTTGGATATATTGATAGGCAAAAACATCATTACCCAATTCTTTGTATTGAAATTCCACAGTTTACCACTCCTTTTTTGAATTTTAACATAATTATTTGTTAATTGACAATGGACGCAACTTTGCTTCAATTTGCTCTCTTCTTGGTTCTAAAAAAGGAGGTAGAGCTAGAGACTCACCTAAAGACTCCAATGGTTCGTCTGAATTGAATCCTGGCTCATCTGTAGCCAATTCATATAAGATACCATTCGGCTCTCTGAAATAAATAGATTTGAAATAATAACGATCTACCAAACCAGATGTAACAAATCCTTTAGAACGCAATAATTCTTCCCATTTTGGATAGTCTTCCATTGTAGGTACACGGAATGCAACATGGTGCACACTTCCTCTTCCTGGTCTCTCTGGAGGCAAATCTGTTCGCGTTTCAATATGCACTTCGCCTGCAGGACCTCCGGCACCTATAGTATAAACTAACACTTCAGGCATATCCGCAACATCTGATGGATATGATCCAGCTAACGTGAACCCTAGAATTTCTGTAAGCACTTTTTCTGTTGGCTTTGCTTTTCGCACAGTTAGCTTCACCGGCCCTAATCCCACAATCGCATTTTCAGCAGAGATCTCTTCTTTCACCCAAGCCTCTCCATATGGAATTCCTTTACCGTCATCGACTACTAGCATTAAACGGGAGCCTTCAAAGTCTTCAAAATAAAGTGTTTTCCGCCCGAATTTATCTTTTATTTCATCATGGGGTACTTCCAACTTCGTAAATCTTTCTTTCCAAAATTTCAGAGCATCTTCGTTTTTTACACGGAATCCCGTATTGCTAATACTTGATACTCCAGGATATGTTCTTCCTGCCATCGGAATGTCAAAGTAAGTCATATCTGTTCCGGGGGTTCCTTTAGCATCTGCATAAAACAAATGATAGGAAGATGTACTATCTTGATTGACTGTTTTTTTCACTAATCTCATGCCAAGTATTCTTGTAAAAAAGTCGTGATTTTTATCAGCATCTGCTGTGATTGCTGACACATGGTGTATTCCTGCTAATTTCATTTCTTTCTCCTCCTATTTATCTTGAATTCGAGATATTTTTATTAGTTTTATAATATCAAATAAATACAGTATGTGCAAATAGGAAGTTTTTATTAATGATTCTACGTTGAGTGTTGCAAGCATATCCGTGTTTCTACTTTCAAAGAGCTTGTTATACATAAACTGTAACGGATAAATCACCAACTATAGGCATTCGCGCTGGCCGCACGTTCGCATGAGCCGCTGTATGCGCTAGCGCGCAAACATCTGTCTCATACGGCACGTCATGCGGCTAACAAAGCGCGAATACCAGTGCCCCCTGTTAAATAAGTAGAGGTCTATTCTGGAATAAATTGTTCTGAATTCAGCTCCTAATTACTTCTTACTGTATAAATAGAATGTTCTAGGATGTGCGCCTTAAACGCCGTGGGAGCGATGAAGGAGCGACTCATCCTGCGGAGGCTCATGCGTAGCGTGCGGCAAGCGCACATCCGTCTTATGCTTACTAAAGATATAGCCCATAAAAAAACACCCTAATTGCCTCGATGGCAATTAGGGTGTCTAGATTATTTAAACATAGAACGAATGGAATCAATTAAATTATTAAAAAAGTCTTTAACACCTTGCCAGAACCCTTCATTATCTACAATGTTACCAATCTTATCTTCTATCGTTTTACTTAAATCATTCAATTGATCAGACCATTGGCTAAAATCTATATCTAACTGACGAATTCGATCCATCAAATCTATCAATAATTGACGATCTTTTTCGGATAGTTCAATTTGTAAATTCGCTAACTGTTCTGAAACAATTTTTTCTACTTCTTCCCGCGAAACAGGATTTTGCTCAGCAATTTGCTTTTTAATTTCCGTCAGCAATTCGCTTACTTTTGCTTCGTCAATACCTGCCTCTTTTGCTAGGTTTGTCGCTACTGATAATTCATCATTTGCTACATCTGTACGTTCTGGATCTAACTCTCCACCTGTCACTTCATAAGCTTTATATATTCCTACTAGTGCAGAATGACCAGTTACTGGTTTTGGGGCTGCAATTTCTACAACTGCGTCTTGAATACCCGCTGTAAGCATTGCATTTGCATACATCTCTGAAGTTACTTCGGTAATGTTATCTGGTGTGACAATATTGATCACTAAGCCTTTTCCCGCATCTTTTCTAGTTATTTTAGCCGACGAAAACATACGTGCAGATTCATCACCATCTTTTAAATACGTCGCTAAATCTTTACCTGTCACAACTATTTCTTGAACATCCGAGTTCTCGGTTATTTTTAAACTATCTTTAACACTCTTTTTTTGTTCTTCTGTTAGGTTACCACCGTAAACGACGATAGGAGCACCAAACTTTTCGTTAACTGCTTCTGTAGTGCCGGTAGAGTCCGCATACGTGATCGAGGGAGTAACCAAAACTCCAATCAATAAAATAGCAGCTATAAATGGTTGTAATAATTTCTTCACTCCAATATCCCCTTTCTTCCAATCCATTCTTCCATTAGTACGAAAAAAGGAGTAAAAAGTTCCGAATAATCGTTTCTTTTTACTCATTTCCAAGTTTTGCTATCCATTTAGTATTTGTCCAACTTTAGTGTTGAGCGCTTATCTTTTACATTTTAACTTCTGTCCAACCATCATTTTGAACAATTTTTCCTTCTTTCATGAGTTTGCCAAGTGCTCGTTTAAAAGCTGCTTTACTCATCGTAAACATCTCTTGAATTTCCTCAGGTGTTGACTTATCTGTAAAAGGCATTCTGCCTCCCACGTCATTTAAATACCTGAAAATAGATTCTGCATCGTCTCCTAAACGTTCATGTTTACGTGGTAATAAGGAACCGTTAAGAGAACCATCTTCTTTTGTATCAATGATACGAACAGTTAAATCTTGTCCTAGTCTCGGTTCTTCCACACGTTCTGATTCGTGCACGAAAATACGGTAATTCTCTGGGACACTAAGTAAGAATGACCCAACTGGAAGAAGTCTATAAGCTCTTGCTTGTAAATTCTTGTTAAGTAACGTAGTTGGTGCATCTATATATAATTCCTCCACGCGATCTTCCGTTGCTAGACGGCCAAACAACTCTCCGTCTTTGTCTGTGCGAAGTGTCATATATAAGTGATCACCTGTAACTGGCCAGAGTTCCTTCACTTTCGGTAAGTCCTCCGCTTTTACTTGTACTTCCTTAGACGTACCAATATCGACAAATGCCCCTTCTTTATCCGTAACTTTTATGACACGTGCCCATCCATACGTTCCCTTTTGAATTGTTGGAAGTTGTGTAGTAGCTGATAAATTCCCTCTACGGTCGACAAATAAAAACACTTCTATCGTGTCATCTTCTTGTAAATCTTCTGGAGCTTCTGAAGCATTTAAAGAGATTTCTTCTTGTTTATGTGTAAGAATCCATTTCGATCCTTCTTTTTCCTGCACTTTTAATTTTACTATTTCCCCTGATTCTAACTCTGCCAAATTCACCGCTCTCCTTCTGACCAATTATGTTACCGGTCTTGACCTACTACTTTTAATTTGTATCATGCTTTATCTGTTTTATATCGTAAACCTTTACTTTACTTATTACCGTTTCGTTTGCATTATAAACTCTACAATTAATCTGTAACAAAGACTATGTATAAAAACTATTCACTTTCTGCTTCTTGTAACTCAAGAAGCTTTGATTGAAGATCCGGATTCTCTTCCAAAAATAAAACTACATCTGCTATACGGTCGATTGAATTCCAGCTTAGATGATGCTCGATTCCTTCTACATCATTGTAAATATTTTCTTCTTTCACTCCGATTAGTCTTAAGAAATCTTCTAATAAATCATGTCTTTTCACTAATTTCTTACCAAGTTTTAACCCCTTAGGAGTAAGTGTAAGTCCACGGTATTTCTCATAAATTAAAAAACCGTCTTTATCCAATTTCTGCACCATTTTAGTCACAGATGAAGGCAAGACAGATAATGCTTCTGCAATGTCAGACACACGAGCATACCCTTTCTGCTCGATTAACAAATATATTTGTTCGATATGGTCTTCCATGCTTGGTGTTGGCATACGTATCTTCCTTTCATAACTACTCCCTTTATTTTACTACAATGCGCTCTTCTTCACAAATATAGCTATATTCTCCTATTTGTTCTCTTTACATGAAAGAACCTTATCATATGATAAGGTTCTAAAGAGAAAAATGTAAGGGCGTCAGCTTCGATGTGGATACTTTCCGATTACATGAATAGACTGGATTATTCTCTTATTAATCCATTCTAAGTTTTCTTTTGAATTTAAACGTTCAAATACAGCAGTTCTTCCCTTATCTGTTGTTACATAATGTGCTGGTAGTGTATTTAAGCTTAAAGCAATAATATCCATTTCACATTGTTCACATTTACAGAAGGTTTGGTATTCCGGTCCTCTCATAAGCATCGTGACTATGCTCTTTACAATCTCTTCCATTACATTAGTAAGCAAATTTATCTCTTCTTTCCTTAAAAGTTATCCTGATGTTTAACACTATATACAAAGGGGTAAAACTTTAATAACCAAATGCTCAAGCGGAAAGGAGAATATATATGGGTAAATTATTATGGTCTATTATTGTAATTTTAATTGTACTTTGGTTACTCGGTTTAGTATTAAAGATTGGTGGAGGACTAATCCACACATTACTAATTATAGCAGTTATTATTTTTGTTATTCAACTTATAACAGGAAGACGATCGGTATAGAAAAAGGATGCTCCAGGAGCATCCTTTTTTATTGTTTTGTTTTCCCATAAATACATGTGTCTCTCAGCTTTTTCCCGTCAGCAGATAGGGAGTCTTTATGGAGTATACCCTCTAATGTATATCCAACTCTTTCTGCAACGGAGCGACTACGGACATTTTCAGTATCACAACGGATTTCCACTCGGTTAGCATGTAACTCCTCAAAGGCAAATTGTGTTATCCGATCACAAGCTTCCGTCATTAAACCTTTTCCTTCAAACCTACGATCAATCCAATAGCCAATTTCGAATTTACGTACATTCCAATCGATTCGATGTAAACCGGATGCACCTACAAACTCACCAGTATCTTTCAAGAATAAATGGAGACGTAAATCTTTTCGTGTAATAAAATCTGCGACAGCTTGGCGTAAGTTAGTCGTTGACTGTTCTAATGTTTGCTTAGTTTGAGCCCATGGCATCCACTCTTTTAAAGCTTCATGAGAGTTAATCACCGATTTCCACACCACTTCTGCATCCTCCAAATGAGGTGCTCTAATTATAAGCCGGTCCGTATAAAACTCCTCTGAAAAAGAGTGTCGCTCTTCGTTTTTTGCTTTTTTAATGAAATCATCATCCCAATTAACCGGAGTTGCAGTTCCTTTTAAAAAGTCATCTCTCGTCATTCCATATGTCACCGCATCATAGTAAGAATCTTCCTTAGGGGAGAACCACGCCTGTCGGAGCTGTGCTTCTTTCACAAAGCCTGCTCTTTCAAATGTTTTACGCATAGCAAAGTTATCTTGTCGAGTATGACCCTCTAATCGTATTTTGACTTCAGGTAGTTGGAAAACATACTCCGTAACCATTTTCAACGCACGAGGTCCATATCCTCTCCCCCGTGCTCCATCTGCAATTCGTAAATCAAATAAAGGAATCTCATCTTGTAAGTCATAAATTTTAACGATTCCTACTTGTTCATTTTTTTCATTTTCCACCCAGAATGTCTTCACTTGGTCCGATTGATATCCGCCTTCTTCAATCGTCTTTTCTATTAATTCTCTCGCAGGATGAGAGTTACCATGATATGGCCACGTGTTGGTCGTCATAAAATGAATTAGCTCTTCTTGTTCTTTCATTGTCCATTCTGTAAGCTTCATGCTATCCCTCCCGTGCTACTTATACACTTTTAGTAGTCGTAAAGAATTTAGTACCACTAGTAATGTCGCACCCATATCAGCAAAGATGGCAATCCATAACGTTAACCATCCTGGAATAATGAGTAAAAGTGCAATGATTTTTAATCCTAATGCAAACATAATATTTTCTTTAATAATATGCAATGCTTTTCGACTTAATCGAATCGTATATGGGAGTTTTTCTAAATCATCGGCCATCAATGCAACATCCGCCGTTTCTAGAGCTGCGTCTGTTCCAGCTCCACCCATAGCAATTCCAACTGTTGATGCTGCAAGTGCTGGAGAATCGTTTACACCATCTCCAACCATTGCCACTGCTCCATACTTTTCTTTAAGTGTTTTTATTGCAGATAGTTTATGTTCAGGCATAAGACTTGCTTCTACATCGGTAAGTCCAAGCTTAGCAGCAATAGCTTTAGCTGTTCGCTCATCATCTCCAGTAAGCATTACTGTATGTTTGATACCTGCTGATTTTAAATCGGCTAATACTTTACCGCTAGTTGAGCGAATAGGATCTGCTACGGCAATAAATCCTTTGTATACTCCACCCTCTGAAGCAAGCATCACTGTATTTCCTTCTGTTTGTAAGTTTTCCACACGAGCTATAACTTCCGCTGGAACAGTACTATTAGCGACTATCCAAGAAACACTTCCTACGGACCATTTCTTACCATCAACAACTCCCTCTGCACCTTTACCAGTAACAGATTGGAACCCCTCCACATCTACTGCATGTATATGTTCTTTAGCAGCATACTTTACAATCGCTTGTGCGAGTGGGTGCTGAGAATATGTTTCAATCGACATTACTTTTTGAATGAAGTCATTATCGGATTCAGCTTCCACATAAGTTACTTCAGGATATCCTTTAGTTAATGTTCCTGTTTTATCAAACGCAATTGCTTTCAAACGACCTATTTCCTCTAAATGTATACCACCTTTGATGAGCACGCCTTGTTTAGCTGCGTTTCCGATTGCAGTAACTATCGCTACTGGTGTAGATACGACTAATGCACATGGACAACCTACTACGAGTACTGCTAACCCTTGGTAAATCCATGACTGCCAATCCGCTCCGAATATAGGAGGAACGATCGCTACTAAAAAGGCTATCACAATAATTGCAGGTGTATAATACTTAGCAAATTTATCAACAAATTTTTGTGATGGCGCTTTTTCAGCCTGCGCTTCTTCTACTAAATGAATAATCTTTGCAATAGTTGTATCTTCTACTCTTTTTGTTACTTGAACTTCCAAAGAGCCCTCTTCATTTAAAGTACCAGCAAAAACTTCGTCACCAATTTTTTTAACTGCTGGTACTGACTCACCTGTGATAGACGCTTGATTAACAGCTGAAGTCCCTTTCAAGACAATTCCATCCATCGCAATTTTTTGCCCTGGTTTCACAATGAGAATGTCATTAATTTGAATAAATTCGGTATCTACCTCTATAAGCTGATCACCCCGACGAATCGTTGCCGTCGGGGGCGCAATATCCATTAACTGGCTAATTGATTGTCGCGCTTTATTCATCGAGTAAGCCTCTAATGCTTCACTCACTGCGAATAAAAAGACGACAACTGCACCCTCTCGCCATTCGCCGATAATCGCTGCCCCTATAATGGCAATGGTCATAAGCGTATTCATATCAAAATAAAATTTTGATAAATTCTTAATCCCATGTTTAAACATTTCGTATCCACCAACAGCAATAGAAACAACGAACAAACCGACTGCAAATGGATGGGACTCACCATTAACAATGGATGCAATAATCCCAATGACTAAAAATACAAACGAAATGACTGTCACGATATTTTCTTTACGTTTAAAAAATGGCACCTTTTCTTCTACTTTACGTTGTTTTTCCTGTGCTACTTTAATTCCGTCAAATGCCCCTGCTTTTTCAATATCTTCTACTGTTACATCACCTATAACTGAAACCTTAGATGCTCCAAAATTAACAAGTGCATCCTCCACAGTTGGCAGATCTTTTATATTATTTTCAAATTTCATGGCACAACTGGCACATGAAAGATTTTCTAAGCGATATTCTTTTTTAGCTGCTTTCTCCATCTTTCTCACCCTCTTCCACCGCGTGTTCATACGCGATTTTAACTAGCTCGTTCACGTGATGGTCTGCTAATGAATAATAAACTAATTTACCTTTACGACGTGATTTCGCAAGGGATAAATCTCGTAAAAACCGTAAATGATGCGATGCAGTTGCTGTAGATGAACCAATGATTTCACTCACATCGCAAACACATAACTCTTCTTCTATTGTGAGTGCATATGCAATTTTTAGTCTTGTTTCATCTGCCAACGCTTTAAAAATTTGCGCAACCTTTCTAACATCTGGCAATTTCTTTTTGACAGATAGCACCACGTCATTGTGTATTACCGTTACTTCACACATATCTTTTGTCTGCATAAATCCACCTCATTCAAATGTTCATTTGATTGTTCCTTTAATTATATGTTCGAACTATTCAAAATGCAACTACATTCAAATGTACATTTGAATGTAGTTGCATTTATTTAGGAGCCGTCCGATTGTTTGGTTGAGCCGTCCGATTTTTGGGAGGAACCATCCGATTATTTGGGCGAACCGTCCGATTATTGGAGTGAACCATCCGATTATCTGGCGGAGCCGTCCGATTGTTAGGCTATACCATCCGATTTGACCAGATAATCGATTTTCTGTCCGTATAAAATTGTTTCTGACCGGATAATTGAAGTTTTTGTCCGTATAAAATAGTTTCTGACCGGATAGTTGTAGTTTCTGTCCGTATAAGTATTTTTCTGACCGCAGAGCATTTTCATCCAATAAAAAACCACTCAAATACTGAGTGGTCGCTCTATTCAAACTTATTTAGCGGTCAAATTCAATTCATAGCCTTTTTCTATATCGCCATCAATAACTGTTGTATGATACTTACCTTCTGCCCAATCCATCACTTGGTCATGGTACCATTCAGATTTCATGTGTCCACTTTGGCCTGGCCCAACGATGTGATATGACTCACTTAAATCTGCCAAATCCGCAACGAATCGCCAGGATGCTCCGTGGTCAACTCTCCCTTCATCATCAAAGCCAGCTGCTTGTACGGTTATATTTGATCCGCCAATTGGCACAGACTTTGGATTTAATAGATACGCTAAAATAGGAGAGGCGCCTGCCAATGGGTGGTCAAATGTCAACTGGTGATAATCGCCCCACTTCCACTTCTGTTCATTTTCACCATACTGTTCTTTCAAATCAGTAACCGAATCTACAAAAGAGTCATAAACCCATTTGTCGACCCCGCCGTACTCATCTAACCATGCACTGGATTCATTACGATACCCTTTTCTTAAAAACTGATCCGAGATATTCCCTTTTCCAGATAACATACTATAAACATCCTCTGGCATTTCATCTTCCAACAAAGTCTTCGGAAGCTGCTTCATCCATTTATGAAAAATAAGAGGAGCTGCTAACTCTTTGTCATCCACCTGGTTCCACTCAATTAGTAGACTAATAATCTCTTTATATTCTCCACCACTATCTAGCTTTTCCACTGAATTAATCATAGAAGATAAAAATTCCCGAGCATATAGATTCGTTTGATCCATTTGCAAATTCATCATATCTTCTTTTGTTAAATTAGAATTACTCTTTAACTCTTCGGCAATACGATCGTATCGGTACGATTGTGCCCAAAAGTCCGTAATATGGTATTTATAAGAATCGTCTATTACTTGATTGTTCGCTGTCGCAATAAACCCTTCTTTTGGGTTTACCACATTCGGTAATTCATTATATGGAACATACCCTTCCCAACCATAGTCAGCAGAGTCTCCCGGCACAGGTAATTGCCCATCTCCAGATTTACGTATTGGCAGCCTACCATTCGCTTTATATGCAATCGTTCCATCTTTTGCAGCAAATACAAAGTTTTGTGCAGGTGCATGGAAATCTTCTAAAGCAGTCTCAAATTCATCCCAGTCAGAAGATTTATTCATTTTAAGAATCGCTTGTAATTCAAGCGTCGGCTCTAGGGCAGTCCATTGCATGGAAAACAAAGCGGAAGCTTCCTCTTCTTTGAATAAAACATCCGAAATAATTGGCCCATGACGTGTTACCACTACCTCAAAAGGAACTGCTTCTTGCCCTTTCACCTTAATTTCTTTTTTACGTACCTCTGCCTGCTCCCATTTACCTTCATAGAAAAACTGCGTTCGGTCATCCGGGTTTGGTGTTTCAATATATAAATCCTGTACATCAGGTCCTACATTCGTTACACCCCATGCAACATTTTCGTTGTGTCCTAAAATAATACCTGGGACACCAGCGAATATGACCCCTCCTACATTTTGTTCTGGTGACTGTAAGTGCATTTGATACCAAATGGAAGGCGTACTCAATCCTAAATGCGGATCATCCGCAAGTAGAGGCTTACCGCTTTCTGTTTTATCGCCACTTACTACCCAGTTGTTACTACCGTTAAATTCATTTGGTAGTAAAGACGCATCGAAGTAACCCCTTACATTTACAGGTTTATTTTTGTTTGCCTCTATGATTGCTTGTGCATCATTTGGATATGTTATAAATAACTCTTTCGCTTTTTCTTCTTCATATTCATTTAGAGCCCAGTGCCTAATTGCCAGCGTTGACCAGTTTCCACCTAGATCATATGCCATAAATTTACCGATTGCCAATGAATCAATTGGTGTCCACTCTTCTGGCTCATATCCAAGCAGCTTAAACTCATAACTCAATTTCTTTTCTTCTTTCGCAAAGGCGATAAATTCATTTACCCCTTCCGCATACCATTTCAACACTTCTTTTGCTTCCGGACTATAACCGGCATACGACTTTTCTGCAGCATCTCGCAAGCTAAATGTTAAGAAAAACTTGTCAGTATCTAAAGCAGCTTCTCCTACTACTTCTGATAATTGCCCACTTGCTTGTCTTCTTGCTAAATCCATTTGGAACAGTCGATCCTGTGCTTGTACAAAACCTTGAGCACGGTACAAGTCTCCATCTGATTTTGCTCTAATATGAGGAACACCATTAGCATCTCGCACAACTTTGACATCCGCCTCTAATACATCGACGGAAAGATCTCCCTTAATTATCGGCTTGGAACCGGAGACATACATATTCACCCCAACTACTGCAATTACAATTATCGCAAGGATACTCCCCAATACCCAAGCGATTATTTTCCACCTTTTCTTCACATTTGTCCCCTCCCTTTTTATTACATTACAAACTTCGACATCTACATTTAATTACCTCTATCACACAAAAAAAGACCTATGAATAAATATATTCATAGGTCAATATTTATATTATTGTTTGTTTTCACCAACAATTTTCACTTCTAATTCTAGCTCAACATCGAAGTTCTCTTTTACCGCTTTCTTAACCATTTCAATGGTGCTTATATAATCGGTAGCGGTAGCATTGTTTTTATTGACAATAAAACCTGCATGCTTTGTTGAAACCTCTGCCCCACCGAATCCTTTTCCTTGTAATCCGCTATCTTGGATTAACTTTCCGGCGAAATAACCAGGAGGACGTTTGAATACACTGCCTGCAGAAGGATACTCAAGTGGTTGTTTGGATTCCCGTTGAAATGTTAGGTCAGCTATTTTAGCGTCAATTTCTTCTTGATTTCCGGGTTGTAATTCGAACTCAGCAGATAAAACATAGTACCCTTTTTTGGTGATTATACTTTTTCGGTAACCAAGCTCTAGTGCATCTTTTGAGAGAACAAGCTTTTCTCCGCTTGGCGTAAGAACAGTGCATTGGACAATTACATCCTGTATTTCTCCACCGTAAGCACCAGCATTCATCGCCATGGCACCACCGATAGACCCAGGAATTCCACATGCAAATTCTAATCCCGTTAGAGACTCCTTTGCCACAGCTCTTGAAACGTCAATTATGTCGGCTCCACTTCCTGCAATTACTCGGTTGTCATTAATCGTGATCTCGTTTAGGTTTTCTAAGCGAAGAACAATCCCTCGAACTCCGCCATCACGTACGACCATATTCGATCCGTTTCCAAGAAGTAATAAAGGAATATCATTTTTATTCGCGTATTGAACAACGAATGCTGCTTGATCTTCCGTTTCTGGAGTGACAAATAAGTCCGCAACTCCACCCATGCGGGTCATTGTATGCAGATTTAGTGCTTCATCTATTTTTACATTATTCGAATGTAGTTGTGTAGTTAAATCTTGAAACCATTTTTGTTTACTCAAAAAGAGACAATCCTTTCTTCATTTACAATTCACCTTTACATAGTATGCGTTTTCGCAACTAATATATCAAGCAAAATTGTTATAACCATTCTTTAGACCAGGTTTCAATTCCGCCAACTACATCTTTTAGGGCAAAACCTTTGTCTGTTAAGTTATATTCGACCCGCACAGGGACTTCTGAAAAGACAGTTCTTTCTACTATACCTTCTTTTTCAAGCTCTTTTAAGCGCTCAGAAAGTAACCGACCACTTATAGGAAGAGAAGATTCAATTTCATTAAATCGTTTTGCTCCATCTATGAGTTGGTACACAATCAAAGCTGTCCATCTTTTCCCTATCAATTCCATTGCCTTCGATAAACGCGGGCATAATAATGATTCTTTCATCTGTTTCACCTCTATCATGTTCTATTATATTCTCCTCTCATTAATTTGTAAAACAAAGTAATTTAATTACTTGACGTAACCATGGTATTATTTTAAAGTTAGTTACATAAAGTAACTTATGGTTTAATAAATTAATTAGTGGGTATAGATTAATGTTGAACTTTTTATTTATCTTGAAATAAAACATCTTGATTTCAAAACAAGTATGTTTTATAATAAAATTAAGAAAAACATTCCGAGGAGGAAATTAAAAATGACAAAATTTAATCTTGACGCTGCACACTCTAGTATCGACTTTTCTGTGAAACACATGATGGTTTCCAAAGTAAAAGGTTCTTTCACAAATTTCACTGCTGACCTAGAAGGTACTGCTGAAGATTTAACTGGTGCAACTATCAGCTTCGATATCGATGTAAAATCAATTAACACAAATAATGAAGATCGTGATAACCACTTACGTTCAGGTGACTTCTTTGATACAGAAAAATACCCAAGCATTAAATTCGTTGCTACAGACATTAAAAAAACGGATGATGGTGAATATGATGTAACTGGTGATATGACGATTAAAGGTGTATCAAAACCAGTGACTTTCGAAGTAGAATACGGCGGTAAAGGAACTAACCCATGGGGCCAAGAAGTAGTAGCATTCTCTGCGGATACAAAAATTAACCGTAAAGATTTTGACCTAGTATGGAACCAAGCACTTGAAACTGGTGGCGTTCTTGTCGGTGAAGATATCAAAATCACTGTGGAATTAGAATTAAACCCAGCTTAATAATTCAATATGTATATCTCAATGAAGCTATCCTATTACAAACTAGGATAGCTTTTTTATTTTATATTAAACACTTAATATTAAAAACTAACTATTCTGGAATATATTATATACTTCATATCAGAACGATTCTATGCTATTGTATGGAGTATTCTATATTGTCAGAAAGGATTAACTATTATGCCTCAAATGCTTGCTTTAGTTTTGATCGTCGGAATACTATTTATCGGAGACCTTGTGTCTACTAGAACGAAGGCTTGGATTCCTTCCGTTTTCGTTTCAGCAGTACTTTTTATTATTGGCTATTGGACTTTCTTTCCTACAGAGATTGTTTCCATTGCAGGTGTACCGCCCGTCGTTGCGACGATGATGATCTACTTACTTATTACCAATATGGGTACTTTGCTTTCCTTACAACAATTAAAAGAACAGTGGAAAACTATATTAATTTCACTGGCTGGAATAATAGGGATTATCGCTGTTTTGTTTGGAATTGGAACATTTATATTTGGTGTAGAAACAATTATTGTTGCTATCCCCCCTCTTGTCGGTGGTCTTGTTTCTGCTTTGATCATGTCCGAGGGTGCAGCAAATGCTGGATTAACAACATTATCTGTATTTGCTATTGTTATTTACGTTATGCAAGGCTTTGCTGGTTATCCACTTACATCTATCGCACTTAAAAAAGAAGGGAAATCGCTTCTTGAAAAATTCCGCAAAGGAGAACTTTCAATACCTGGACAAACCAACAGTTCTACGGAGGAAACACAAGAAGAGCTTAAAATGTTCCGCAAATTGCCTGCAAAATACAACACAGATTACTTTAAATTTTTCCGTTTAGCATTTTGTAGGTTTCCTTGCTTACCTTGTTTCAACGGTATTAGAACCCATTGTATCCATTAGTCCCTATGTACTTTGTTTATTATTCGGTATTATAGCTGCAAGCATTGGATTTTTAGAGCGCCAAGTATTACAAAAAGCAAATGGTTTCGGCTTATGTATAATGGTTCTAATGCTTTTCGTATTTGACGCCCTAAAAACTGCAACACCTTCGATGATTATGCAAATTTTATATCCATTAATCGGAATAATTATCCTTGGAGTAATCGGTATGTACTTATTCTCTTTCCTTATGGGAAAAATTTTAAAAGTGAGCAAAAACATGGCTTTTGCTATTTCATTAACTGCACTTTACGGATTCCCTGCTGATTACATTATTACAAATGAAGTAATTAATTCTTTAACCCAAGATAAAAAAGAACGAGAAGCGTTAACTGCTCATATGCTGCCACCTATGCTAGTCGGAGGATTCATCAGTGTTACAATCGTTTCTGTTATTCTCGCAGGTATTTTCGTAGGATTCTTATAAAATTAGGAGAGATAATATGGCCAATCAAGCTAGAATAGAAGAACATATTAAGCTACTAAGTCAGTTTACCGCCACTCCAGGCGCAGGAGTCACTAGGTTAACCTATTCTAAAGAAGATCTAGGCGCAAGAAAATACATCATAGAGAAAATGACTGAATATGGACTTATTGTTTCTGAAGACGGATTAGGTAACATTTTTGGAAAACTCGAAGGAACCCATGCAGATTCACCCTCTATAATTGTCGGTTCTCATTTTGACTCTGTTCCAAATGGCGGAGCTTATGACGGTGCTGCAGGAGTGGTAGTCGGTTTAGAGGTGGCTGCACTCTTCCAAGAAAAGGGATATAAGCCTGCTTATCCTCTTGAAATTATCGCGCTTGTAGAAGAGGAAGGCTCACGTTTTGGTGGAGGTTTAATGGGTTCAAGAGGAATGATGGGTTTATTGACTAATGAAGAGTTTAAAAGTCTTGCGGATAAAGACGGAATACTTGCTGAAGAAGCAATGTTAAGTATTGGTTTAGATCCATCTATTGAAAAGGTACGTGATCCAAAAACGATTAAAGCCTTCCTCGAGTTACATATCGAACAAGGTCCAATTTTAGAAGAAAAAAATATTCCAATTGGTATCGTTGAAGCGATCGTTGGTTTAACTCAATTAGAAGTTACGATTCAAGGAAAAGCAGGACATGCTGGTACTACACCTATGGAACAACGCACTGATGCACTAGTAGCCGCTGCTCAAATCATCGCAGCTTTCCCACAGCTTGCTTTGGAGGAAGGAAACGGTACGGTTATTACAACCGGGCAGTTACATGTATTTCCTAATGGATCCAATGTCATCCCAAACAAAGTAATTTTTTCAGTAGATATACGCTCAGCTAAAGAAGAACATGTTCATCGTGCAGTGCAAAAAGTAGGGCAGTTAATTGCCTCTAATATGGGTGCAGGTATTGTTACTTCTATTGAACATTTGCTTTATATTGCACCAAAAGAAATGGATGAAACGATTCAATCCACTTTCAAAGAAGTGAGTGATAAATTAGACATCCCTTACTGCACTCTTAATAGTGGTGCTGGTCACGATGCGATGGTTTTCTCTGATTATACTGCTTGTGGAATGGTGTTTATTCCAAGTAAGGATGGTCTTAGTCACTGCCCGGAAGAATGGTCCAATGCAAGTCATCTCGCTGCAGGTGCAAATATTTTGTTCCAAACAGCTTTACAATTAACGGAGGGAAATAAACAATGATCAATTCAAAAATTAAAGAATCTATCACGAATAATAAAGAAGAATTAATTTCTCTACGCCGTAAATTGCATAGCGAACCAGAGTTATCTTTTGAGGAATTCAAAACGACTGCTTTCATATGCGAATACTTAGACAAACTTGGAATTTCTTATCGAAAAACCGAACCTACAGGGGTTATTGCCGAAATACAAGGAGCCTCAGGTGGAAAAACTGTTGCCCTTCGCGGTGATATGGATGCACTACCTGTCCAACAGCTTAATACTCATGTACCCTACGCATCAAAATTCGAAGGAAAAATGCATGCTTGTGGACACGACGCACACACCTCTATGCTGCTAATCGCTGCAAAGGCTTTATTTGAAGTGAAAGAAGAACTTCCAGGAAATGTACGTTTTCTATTTCAACCAGCTGAAGAAGCGGCTGCCGGGGCAAAAGCAATGGTTGCCCAAGGCGCAATGGATGGCGTAGACAATGTTTTCGGTATTCATATTTGGTCTCAAATGCCAACAAACAAAGTGTCTTGTACACCAGGGCCTTCCTTTGCAGCAGCTGATATTTTTAAAGTAAAATTTAAAGGACGCGGTGGACATGGTGCTATCCCAGAAGCTTGTATCGACGCCGCACTTGTTGCATCTTCATTTGTAATGAATGTGCAAACCGTTGTTTCACGAACTATTGATCCACAAAGTCCAGCCGTTCTGACAGTTGGTAAAATGATAGTAGGTACAAGATTCAACGTAATCGCTGAAAATGCTGAAATTGAAGGAACAGTTCGTACATTCCATCCCGAGACACGAGATCATATTGAAAAGAGCATTACACAATATGCTGAAAGTGTTGCTGCTATCTTCGGCGCTACTGCTAAAGTGGAATATATCCGAGGTACAGATGCAGTAGATAATGATAGAAATAGCTCGGAACTTGTTCAACAGGTTGCTACTGAAGCTTTTGGCTCAGAAGTGATTTATAATGAAAAGCCTACAATGGGTGGAGAGGATTTCTCTGCATTCCTCACAAAGGCTCCTGGTAGCTTTGCACTTGTCGGAAGTGGCAATCCCGAGAAAGATACAGAATGGGCTCATCACCATGGGAACTTTGATATCGATGAAGACGCACTTGTCACTGGAGCAGAACTATACGCTCAGTATGCCTGGGCTTACTTAAATAAGTAAACTTGGGTTTATTAGATGGAATTCCAACTAAAGTGATGTAGTTTCCAACTAAGTCTATTTTTTCCAACTAACATCTCAGAAATTCCAACTAAACTTCGCTCATTTCCAACTACTCTGAAATAATTCAGAGTAGCTTTTTAATTTTGAAACTATCTTTTATGTTTTTCGTATATACTATAGAAAATGAGATGGAGGGATAATTATGGAAAATCTTTTGGGGTTGGGAATTGGATTTGTAGCGGTTGTGATGATTTTTTCTATACCACTATCCGCAATATGGACAACTCATTTACGCAAATCACAAAATATTCGTGCGAGAGTTGTAAAAGACGAAATAGAATTAGAGAAGCTTAAATATGATAATTTTTTACTTGAAACGGAAAAGATACGAATTGATTTACAACAAAAACAAGCAAGCTTACTCGAGACTTCAGCGGATCCTTTAATTTTAGATTTACAAAAGCGTGCTCAATCCGAGTCAAAAGTCATATCTTCATAAAAAATCGTGCTGAGCCCATTCTGCACGATTTTTTTAATGACATTATGGAATGGGTGCAAGGGCGCACTACACTTATTATTACACACAGGCTAGCAATCATTATACTTGCAGACCAAATATTCTTCTTCCTGGAGGAAGTAAAAATTACTAGAACAGGCACACATGATGAACTTATCGCTAAACACTATTTATACGAAGAAATGAAATTACCCATGGACAAGGGTTATCGTAAAACGAAAATCCAAAAAGTGCAGTTTCTTTACTGTACTCATTGGATTTTTAGTTTCTCCACAATTCTTTTGCTTTCGAATAAAAGTTCTCTATAGCAGCTTTAAAATCTTCCATCTTCTTAGCAGTTAATGCTTCCGTCTTTTCCACTTCTTCGAATTTGCTCGGAATTGTGTCCTTGTTTAGATTATATTCGTTCTTATTATGTGGTAGAGTTGTTAATAGAAACCAAAACGAGATGGAAAAAAGAAGAAAGAAAAAAAGCAGTTTGCGAATTGTTATACTTAAAACCTTTCTCAAATCTTCACCACCCATTTATTTATATACCTTAAGTATTAACCAAAAACCCAAATAATTCCACATCTTTCATTTGGGAAAGTAGGTATGAAAATATGGCGTTTTTTGAGCGTTTTTTATTCGTACTTTCCTGTTCTTTCATTTTTCTGATTTCCAAATAATATTATGTTATTATTTATATTGTATTGGTTTTCTTTTTTTTACTAGGTCCTATGGAGGAGGTGCTTATGGATGGAAATAGGACAATTGATTAAATTAGAACGCCAAAGACAGAATATGAAACAAGAATATTTGGCTTCTGGTATTTGCGTCCCCTCATACTTAAGTCGAATAGAAAATGGTTTAGTGAAACCAAGTGAAGATATCCAACACCATATTCTTATGCGTTTAAATATCCCCTTGGACTCTTTAAAGAGTGAAATAAACCAAGAGAAAACAATACATTTTAAAACACAATTCAAAACAGTTATTAACTCTAGAAATAAACAAAAAGCAGAAACTCTACAACTAGATATCCATAACTATATTGAGTGTCATCCTTTCGAACCCAATAGACTGACACTTCTATTAATAGAAACTAGATTAATGCTTATGTTGCCAGATAAAACGATTAATATTAGAAACAATCTTGCTATATTAGTTGAGTTTAAAAAGGAAATGGACCCAGAACAGTTATTTTATCTATATACCATTCAAGGAATTGTAGCGTATCAAAACAACCAGTTCAGCCAAGCATCTGAGCTTTTTGCACAAATATTTACACTCATTAAAAACTATCGTATGGAAGACTGGGAAATGGCCGAACTTTATTATGTATCGAGTTTGTCGCTTCTATCTGAATCTCGATATATAATGGCTATCGATTATGTAAAATCCGCTCTTTCCTATTTCAATCAAGAATTATTAATTGAACGCTCTATCGAATGTTTAATTATTTTAGGTATTGCTCAGATTGATACTGGGGTATTAAAAGAAGCAATAGCTACATTTGAAAAGGCGAAGGAAATCAGCTTAAAAATCGATTCTTCTAAATACAACGGAAAGATTGAACATAATTTAGGAGCAAGTTACTCTATTCTAGGAAATCAAAACCAAGCACTTTATCATTTTCAAAATAGTTTAGATATAAAAACTAGACCGGATGATAAAATAGTGACTATCTTATCTTTACTTAAGGAATATCACAAAATCAATGATGTTCAAAATGCAATAGTTTGGTTAGAAAGAGGATTCGAGATAATAAGTTATTTATCCGGAGAAAGTAAAAACTTCTTTAAAAGTCATTTTAATATATATAGAGCACTTTTATTGGAGGAAAATAATATTATTTCTATATTTAAAGAAGCCTTAGCGTATTTTGAAGAAATTCAAGACTACAAATATTGTTTTATTTATTGCCAAGTGCTGGCAAAAAGATTAGCTGATAAAAAACAATACAAACAATCAACAATTTATTATCAGTTAGGTTTTAACTATAATTTAAAACTATCACATGTAACTAATTGGGAGGAATTATCATGAAAAGATTTATTATCGGCACGCTTTGTTTATTAGGATTATTAATTACGTTTAATTTAGGTGGAGCAGAATCAGCAGTTCAAGATAAACCGGATATCACTTCTATTAACAAGTTTGCAGTTCAAGATAAACCGGATATCACTTTTATTAATAAGTTTGCAGTTCAGGATAAACCGGATATCACTTCTATTAATAAGGTTGCAGTTCAGGATAAACCGGATATCACTTCTATTAATAAGTTTGCAGTTCAAGATAAACCGGATATCACTTCTATTAAATTCTACATCTAATATTAAAAAGGACCCAAGATCTTTAGTCTTGGGTCCTTTTTAATTTCCATAGTTTCGTTCAAGGCAAACTTCTTCATCCAGAATTATGTGATGACTATATACTTCCCCAAACTCTAGACATTCTTCTATATTATCGACAAGTTCAAAAACATCAAGAATCATTAATAACTTTATAGTAGTGGTCTCCCCAAATGCATTGGCATAGGTGACGTCTTTAAAATGTTGCTTCACTAATCCGTCTACGTCCTCTAATTTATCTGCTCGGACGATATTGATCGTTTCTTCAAATGTTTTATTAGGCATAGATTCTGGTGAGGAGATATGTTCAAATAAAAGTTTTACAGAGTAAATGTTTGACAATAGAATCACCTCTTCTTTTAATTCTATTATTCTTTAATTTGAGCCAGAATGCCACAACTTTCACGTGGGAAAGTCACCTTCAAAAATGGTGTTTAAGTACCGATTTGCTTCACTACTTTCATGAATAATTTTACCTATTCAACTGACTTTCATAGAGTTCGTAATAAAAGCCTTTCTTTTGAAGTAACGCTTCATGCGTACCACTTTCTATGAGCTCTCCTTGATGGATCACGAGAATTTGGTTAGCATTTTCAATCGTTTTTAATCGGTGCGCAACGACAAAGCTTGTTCTCCCCTCCGTTAACCGATTTAGTCCTTGCTGAATTGCAATTTCCGTACGTGTATCAATACTTGAAGTTGCTTCATCTAGAATTAATATATCGGAATCTGCTAGTATTGCACGAGCAATCGAAAGCAATTGACGTTGTCCCTGACTTAAACTTGAACCTCCAGAAGTGATTATCGTTTCATATTGGTCAGGCAAATGCTTGATAAACCCATGTGCTGAAGCCATTTTAGCAGCCGTTACGACTTCCTCGTCTGTTGCTTCTAAACGACCATATCGAATATTTTCCAAGATTGTTCCAGAAAATAGAAAAGTGTCCTGTAATACTATCCCAATTTTTTCACGGAGGGAACTAATTTTATAATCTTGAATACTATCACCATCGATTTTAATCTCACCTGAATTTATATTATAAAATCGCATTAAAAGGTTGATAATAGTTGTTTTCCCCGAACCCGTTGGACCTACCAATGCAATTTTCTCTCCTGCCTTCGCCCGAAAACTAATATTTTTCAATACCGGCTTACCGTCCTCATAGGAAAAGTTGACACTCGAAAACTCCACTTCGCCTCTAAAGGAATCTATTTCAATTGCATTATGTTTGTCCGCTAGATCAGGAGTTTCATCCATTATTTCAAATACTCGTTCTGACCTGCTATTGCAGATTGGAACGTGTTTAATAGGCTTGATAATTGATTGATAGGACGAAAGAATTGGCGTGAATATGTAACAAAGGCAGCAATTATCCCTACAGTTGCCAACTCTTGAACCGTCATCAGTGCTCCAACTCCAATGATTAATGCAAGCCCCAAGTTGTTTATAAAGTTATTAATTGGACCAAGAAGGCCTGATACAGTATCCGCTGCTGTTGCGGATTGGCGTAATCTTTCATTTATCATTGCAAATTTTGTGAAGGTTTTCTCCTCTTGTCCAAAAATAGTGATGACTTCATTTCCTGATATGGCTTCTTCGATAAATCCGTTTAATTCACCCAAGTCTCGCTGTCTTCTAATGAAATTACTCCTGCTATATGTAATGATTTTCTTCGTTGTAAAAACGATTAAAGGAATAATTGCTAGTGCCACAATTGCAAGTATCCAGTTAAGCATAAACATGGCAATCGCAACACCAGTCACCATTAATATAGAGGAAAATATTTGTATAACGCTTTGACTGAGTGCATTGTTCAAGCTTTCAATATCATTTGTCACTCGACTCATTAAGTCACCATGCGTTCGTTTGTCAAAAAAGCGTAAGGACAATGTTTGAAACTTCTCGAATAAATGCTGACGTAATATTCGAATTGTCTTAAGAGACACCCGAACCATTAAAAATGTTTGCAGCCAAGTGAAGATAGAAGCAGAGGTATAGATTAATGCTAATAATAACAAAAAGCGTAGAGTCCCCTGCATATCCTTAGGAATGATATAGTCATCAATGATAAGCCCAATTAAATATGGTACGAGTAGATTCAACAATGTTGATATAATGACAAATAAAATGGAAGTAATCATTGCTATCTTTTGCTTCTCCATATAGTGCCATATCCGCTTAATTGTTCCCTTTTTATCCTTTGCTTTTTTTTTTCAACTGGCCCGCCAAAACCTCTTGGACCACGTGCACGGCCAATCACGTTGTTATTCGAAACTTTATTCATAGGAAAGAATCTCCTTTCCTTTTTGTGTTTCGTAAATTCCTCTATAAACGTTGCTATTTATAATTAATTCTTTATGGGTCCCACTTGCCTCAATTATTCCATCATCGATCACAAAAATTTGATCTGCATCTTGAATAGAAGACACTTTTGAAGAGATGAAAAACACAGTCGTATCTGGGTGGTTTTGTCTCAATGCTTGTTGAACCGATGCTTCTGATAAAGCGTCTATTGCTGAAGTCGAGTCATCTAATATCAATATTTTGGGCTCCCGAATGAAAGCTCGTGTCATTGCAAGACGTTGCTTTTGACCGCCAGATAGATTGGTTGCTCCTTGCATGAGCTCGTAGCCAAACTTACCTTCGAGTTTGTTAATAAACTCAGCGGCGGCTGCCGATTGAGCTGCTTCTTCCATGTCTTCAAAATTTGCTTCTTCTTTACCAAAGCGGAGATTTTCTTCAATTGTTCCAGAAAATAATGTTGCCTTTTGCTGGACAAAACCAATAGATTCTCTCAGTTTTTCAAGGGGATATTCTTTTATATTTACTCCATCAATGAAAATCTCTCCCGAATCCGGATCATACAACCGTGGTATTAGTTTGACAAGTGTTGACTTTCCACTTCCAGTAGACCCTATAATACCAATTGTCTCCCCTGCTTTTACTTGGAAAGAAATATTTTTTAAAACATACTCACCATTTTTACTATAACTAAAATTAACTTGTCGGAACTCGACCTCTCCTTTTATTTTTAGAAGGGCAGCAGGAGTGATCGGTTCACGAATATGTATTTCGGTCTCAAGTACTTGTTGAATCCGATTTGCTGAAGTAAAAGATTTTGTAATTTGCATTAAAACATTACTGCTTGTCATCAGCCCGTTCATAATAATATTCAAGTAGTTAATAAAAGCTAGAATTACACCGACTTGTAGCGTACCTTCGTTTATTTTAATTGCGCCCATCCACATTCCGAAAACCACACCGATATTCACAACAAAAAGCATAATCGGCATGAGTGTTAAAATTACTTGCTCAGCTGCCATGTTTCTCTTTGTTAAAGTATCATTTACTTGCTTAAACGTATTCGTTTCAAAATCAGATCGACCAAATGCTTTTATTACCCTAATACCTGCGAATGTTTCTTGTAGCTTTGTATTCACTCTATCCATTGCTCTCTGTACTCTCGCAAATAATTGGCCAGATTTTGAAGAAAACCAATAAATCAAAACCATTAATATTGGTATTGCCACTAAAAGCACTGGAAACAATTCTCGAGCAGTGAACCAAACAATCACGACTGCGCCAATAAACAGAAAAGGTCCTCGTACAAAGATTCTTAACGTCATCATTAATGCTTGTTGAACTGCTGTCACATCATTCGTCACAATGGTAATTAATTTCCCTGTACCAAATGAATCCATATTTTCACTTGAAAACTGCTCTGTTTTTTTAAATACATCTCGGCGAATATCCGCTGCAAAATTTACAGATGCTTTTGTACTGTAAACCGTACTACCGACACCACCTATTAATCCAATGAAAGCTGTAAACAACATAAAGAATCCAAGTTTCATCACATACGCATTATTATTATTTGCAATTCCAACGTC
Source organism: Psychrobacillus mangrovi (assembly GCF_037104765.1). Classification (NCBI taxonomy): domain Bacteria; kingdom Bacillati; phylum Bacillota; class Bacilli; order Caryophanales; family Bacillaceae; genus Psychrobacillus; species Psychrobacillus mangrovi. The sequence continues at coordinate 71,573 of NZ_JBAWSY010000011.1, forward strand.
AATAATATGTTGCATAATGGTAGGTTGTAATAAATCCATTGCTACCTCAACACACATTAATAGTGGTCCTAGAATCGCAAATAGGGTATACGGCTTCACATAAGGAAGTAATTTATTTAGGGATTTCATCTTTTTCTCTCCTTAACTATATCCCCAATTTTAATAGAGATATGGCAGGAGAACAATCGATTGTTTAGAATAAAAAAAGCCTAGAGATTATTCTCTAAGCTCAGTTATTCGATATTTTCTATTTTCTCCAACGGTTCAAATGCAGGACCTTCAATAACGTCACCCTTGAATGTGTATCGTGACCCGTGACATGGACAGTCCCATGTGGTCTCTGCATCATTGAATACGACATCACACCCCATATGTGTGCATACTGGTTTAACTAAATATATTTCACCGGTGACGTCCTTAAATGCTCCAACCTTTTTACCGTCTAGTTTTACGATGTCTCCAGTACCAAGTTGCAAATCTTTAAACAAGACATCTATTTTTTCAGTCTTTCCTTTTACTAATTCTTTTGCGACTGCTGCATTATACTTGGCAAAACTAGCTATATCTTCTTTTTTCATTTTGGAACGGATTGGATTGTAAAGTTCCGCATATCGATTTTCTTTTTCCAGGACATTGTCCGCCATTATTTGGGCAGCTACCGTACTATTCGTCATACCCCATTTTGCATACCCAGTTGCAACCAGTACATCCGGAAGACCTGACGTCATGGTCCCTACATACGGCAATTGATCTAGTGTTACTAAATCCTGAGCAGACCAACGATTTGTAAACTGCTTTATATTAAATTGCTCTCTACCAAATGTAGCTAGTGCATCATAATTAGCCATCATATCACCTTCAAATCTACCGGTAACATGACCTTCTCCTCCTAGTATTAAATATCTTTTTCCATCAGTACCTAGCGCTGTACGTACGGATCTTGTTGGCTTTTCTACATTAATATAAATGCCTTTTGGATAATTAGATTCGGCAGGGGCAGCTACCGCATAGGATCTTTCTGGGGACATTCTTGAAAAATATAGACCACTTCCATCATTAAATGGGAAATGAGTACAAACTAATATTTTCTTTGCTCGTATTTTATGACCATTCATCATTTCTACTATATTTTCTGATATAGTTTTTGCTCTCGATTTTTCAAAAAACTGCACACCATTTTCAATTGCTTTATTCATTAACCCAGTGGCATACTTTATGGGATGAAACTGTCCTTGATTTTCTAACTTTAATGACTCCATCACATCATAAGGAAGACCGGTATTTGTTGTAAGAGTTGCCCCCTCTATACCTAGCTTATTATAGGCGTCCATTTCTTCCCTTACTGTTTGTACTCCTTCTTTAGTATCTGCATATATGTAAGCATCTACCTTTTCAAAATCACATTTAATTCCCAATTCTTTGGCTGTTTCCTCTATAAAGTTTTTAGCCTCCATATTGGCTTCATAATATAGTCTTGCTTTTTCTTCACCGAATATGGATATTAGCTTCTGGTAAATAGGCCCATGCTGCGCTGTCACCTTTGCAGTGGTGAAACCAGTTGTACCTTTTAATATTCTACCTCCTTCCAAAACCATTACGCTTTTTCCACTCTTGCTAAGTAAATACGCAGCAGTAATTCCTGTAAGACCTGCTCCCACAATTAAAATATCGGTTTCTATGTTTTCTCTTATTTCAGGAAAAATTGGAAAGTCTTCTGTGGCACGCCAATAAGATTGTGATTCAGTTGGTAGTATTTGATCGTTCATTGTATTTCCTCCTTTTCTTCTAGTGTCTATCTATAAACGAAACTTTATTCAATTTTTTACGTATAAGAAAAAAAACAGTTTTTTTAAGGGGGGTTAAGATGGATATCTTAGGTTTTTTCTTCGGGGGTTTCCCTATATTTATAGGCTTGATTTTCATTTTAGTATTTGGACTTATTATTTTCGCTATCGTTAAAAACATATCTCAGTGGAATAAAAACAATAATTCTCCAAAGCTTTCAGTACCTGCCCAGGTAGTAGCAAAACGGTCCGATACACGAGGCGGTTCGGGAAATAGTTCTGCTTCTACTTCCTATTACGCAACGTTTCAAGTAGAAAGCGGTGATCGAATAGAGCTTCACGTTAGCGGACAAGAATATGGCATGCTCGCTGAAGATGATTTAGGTGTTCTTACTTTTCAAGGCACTAGATTTTTAAGTTTTGAGAGAAGAAGTTAAGAAAAGACGTGCAAGCACATCCGCTGCACGTTTTTTTATCTTAATAAATTTTACATAAACTTGTTATACCCAATTCCGTTAATAAACTAAGACAAAATAAAAAACCAGCAGAATTTCTCCTACTGATTTTTTATAAGTTATTTAGCTTGTAATCCTTCTTCTTCCGCAACTTTGTTTAATGCACCAACAAACGTTTCAAGTGGTTGTGCACCAGAAATTGCGTACTTATCATTCAAAACAAAAAATGGAACCCCGCGCACGCCAATTTGTCCAGCTTTAGCGATATCCAGTCGAACCTCCGTTAAATACTTATCGGAGTTCAATACTTCTTCCGCTTCATCTCTAGGTAATCCAAGAGATTCGATTAAATCAAGGAGAACCTCGTTTTTGCCAATCTCCTTGCCTTCAATAAAATAAGAGTGCAGTAACAATTCATTCGCTTCTGCAGCTTTCCCTTGTTCGGATGCCCATTTCACTAAACGGTGTGCATCTAACGTGTTTGCCGGCTTCATAATGTCAAAATTATAATCTAGTCCAACTGTTTTTGCTTGTTCCACTACTTGTGCAGTCATTCCTTTAGCTGCTTCTACAGTAGATCCGTACTTTTCAGCAAGCACTTCATACATGCTTTGATCCGATATCTTTGGAGAATTTGGATCCAACTCAAAGCTCTTAAACTCAACCTCTGCCTGACTTGCATACCCAGCCTGCTCTAAAGCCTCTTCCAAACGTCTTTTTCCTATATAACAAAAAGGACAAACAAAATCTGACCATACTTCAATTTTCATAATTTTCACCTCCATTACATTGTAAAGTCTTCTTATGTATTCAACAATTTTAATGCTCTATGAAATCTCAGGGAGGGCTCTGAAAAAATTTAGAGAATATGACCCTACTAAATAAGGTCGTCCAATAAATAAGAAAATCGTTGAAACGGCTCCCTTTCCGCGGGCGTTGCCTTAGCCTCCTAGGCCAACACGATGTTGGTCATGCAATCGTTGCCGCAGGATGCGGCGAACTTAGATTGCCTTCCCCTCAACTGCGGGGTCTTCGGCTAACGCTATTCCCGCAGGAGTGTCGCCTTTTTCAAAGATTTTCTATAAATACTAATTGAAAAAATTTAAGTAATAAAAACTTGCTCTAATAATGTATGATGGTTTTCTAAATTGAAAAGCAGAAAATAGTTAATTGGAGTGGAAGGCGGCGACTCCAGCCGGAATAGCAAATATTTTCTGCACCGAAAGCGAAGCGTCAGGTGCATGCGCTGAAGACCCTGGACTGAGCGTAGCGAGAATTAATTTTTGCGACGAGCTTGCGCAGGAGCAAGGGAAGCGGCTGAAGCCATGCCGGCGGAAAGCGTCCGCCTGGAACGGAAATTATCGGGTCCAAATTAAGATTCGAATATCTGAACAACTTGTCGTTCACATACTGTTAAGATATCTCATTGAGGACCTTTCAGTGCCCTCATTCCAATTTCTTAGATTCTCGGGGATCCGCCGAGATTTTCTGAGATACACTCATTTCCAAATAAAAAAGCTATCTCTTTATCCAAGAGATAGCCATTTTCTACAATAATAATGCTAGTGCTTCAGTCAATGCTGGAACTACTTGTTTTTTACGAGATACTACGCCTTTTAGTAAAGCAATATTGTTATCATCGAATTTCACATTAAAGGCAGCTTCTGCTTTTAGCGCCAATTTTCCAAGCGCTAGCGCTACGGAATCATTGTTTAAAATATCCGTTACTACAAAGAAAAAGAGATCCAATTCATTTTCTTGAACTTCAAGATTAATTAAGTCTTCCAGCTCTGCTCTGCGGTTCATTACATCATTTACGTCTACCGCGTTTACTTGAGCGATGACTACTTTGTATTCGCCCATAACGAATTCTTTTGCGTCTAATGATAGAAGATCCTCTAAGCTTTTATCGCTCAAATCTGCTCCAGCTTTCAACATTGCTAGTCCATACTCTTCCAAGTTTACACCAGCAATTTCTTCTAGCTCACGTGCTGCAGCAATGTCTTCTTCCGTGCATGTTGGTGATTTAAATAATAAAGAATCCGAAACAATCGCAGAAAGCATTAATCCTGCAATGTTTGCTGGGATTTCTACGCCTTTTTCTTTAAAGATTTTATTTAAAATGGTTGCTGTGCATCCTACTGGTTCTGCACGATAGTATAAAGGATCTGCTGTTTCGAAATTTGCAATACGGTGATGGTCGATAACTTCAGTTACTTGAACATTTTCAATGCCATCTGCACTTTGTTGTTTTTCATTGTGATCAACTAAGATCACTTTCTTTGCTTCACTTGAAACATCTCCAATAATTCGAGGTGCTTCAAATCCGAATTTTTCAAGAGCAAACTTTGTTTCATTGTTTACTTCGCCTAAAGCAACCGCTTCTGCCTCTATCCCAATGGCATTTTTTAAGTATGCATATACGATTGCTGAAGTAATTGTGTCTGTATCAGGGTTTTTATGTCCAAAAACTAATACTTTTTCCATGAATAATCCTCCTAAAAATCAATTTCCGAACTTATTTTATCATATATCTTACTGCTCTTTAAAAAGTAAATTTGCTAACAAGTGCTTTTGAAGCAAAAAGTCTGCCAATGTATATCCGTCCAACACTTTCAAATAAGCTAGCAAAGCCCGATTCAATGCACCTTTTAGTCCACAAACAGGCGTAATTACGCAAGAGTTTGAATGACAATCGAAGCATTCGACGAGATGGAAATCATCTTCTGTATGTCTTACCACTTGTCCAATATTGATAGCTTCCGGCTCCATCGCTAACCGAATTCCCCCACCACGGCCACGGATTGTTTCTATATAACCGAGCTTTCCTAATTCATATGTTACCTTCATTAAATGATTTTTTGAAATTCCATAAGCAGTTGATATTTCTTGAATTGTTGACAATTCATTACTTTCTTTTGTTCCGAGGTATATTAACACTCTAAGCGAGAAATCTGTATACATAGTCAATCTCATGTTACCACCGCCATTCTTTCTTCATTATAAACGACTATGTCAGAAACGTGAAAGAAATGTGTCTGAAATATTACATCGTTCTTAAAGATGTATTTTAAATATTGCTTTAAAAAAACGCTAGGAGTATTCTGTATTTGTAAACAAAAAGATAAGGATGTGTAAATTATGTTATCTCAAAAATCAATGGATATCGTAAAATCAACTGCACCTGTTTTAGAAGTTCACGGAGTTGCAATAACAACCGCTTTTTATAAAAATTTATTTGTAGCTCATCCAGAACTATTAAATATTTTCAATCATGCTAACCAAGCAAAAGGTCGTCAACAGACTGCGTTAGCAAACGCTGTTTACGCAGCAGCTGTTCATATTGATAATTTGGCGGCAATTATTCCAGCAGTGAAACAAATCGGACAAAAACACGTAAGCTTAGGAATCAAACCAGAGCATTATCCAATTGTAGGTGAACATCTACTTGGTGCAATCAAAGAGGTATTAGGCGATGCAGCTACTGACGATATTATTAATGCTTGGGCAGAAGCATATGGAGTGATTGCTGATGCATTTATCGGTATCGAAGAAGAAATGTATGTAGCTGCAGAATCAAAAGAAGGTGGTTGGAGATTCTTTAAAGACTTTGTTATTGCAGATAAAGTAAAAGAAAGTGACAACATTACTTCATTTTATTTAAAACCAGCAGATGGATCAGCGGTTCCTACTTTTGAGCCTGGACAATTTATTACCATTCGTGTAAGCATCCCAGGGGAAAAGTATTTGATGAACAGACAATATAGTTTATCAAAAGCTGCAGATACAGAGTCATTCCGTATTTCAGTAAAAAAAGAAGACGAAAATGATCCAGAAGGAAAAGTTTCTGTCCACCTACACAATAATGTAAATGTTGGTGACATAGTTGAACTGACTGCTCCAGCTGGGGAATTCATTTTAGATCCAGAAAAAACTACTCCTGTAACATTCTTAAGTGGCGGAGTAGGTATCACACCTATGATGAGTATGCTTGAAACAGTTGCTAAGCAGCAACCAAATCGCCCAGTATCCTTTATATATAGTGCTCGAAATGAAAGCCTACATCCATTTGATCATGATATTCGTTCTTTAATGGAAACAATGGAAGATGCAAAATACGTAACTTTATATTCTGATAGCGGTGATGGCTTCATTTCAAAAGATGTAATAAAAGAACATTCACGTAATGATGGAGATGTCTATGTTTGCGGACCGGTTGGATTTATGGAAGCAATGATTAATCATTTACTAGACCTTGGCTATGCAAATGAACAAATTCACTACGAATTCTTTGGGCCAGCTTTACAATTAGAATTAGTACAAGTATAAATACTCTGTAAAAAAGTGTTACTTCACTATGAAGTAACACTTTTTTACAGGAATTATTTTACGTTAAAATATGCTTTTTGTAGTGTGAATGTCATACTGTTGATGCTATACTTAGCCTATAAATTAAGAAATGAGTGAAATAATGCCTAAAATATTTGAAAGCAAATATATTCCCCTCTCCACTTTCTTTCAACAATCGACGAATAAAGAAATCAGATTAACATATGCAGAAATAGAAGCAATCATTGGACAAGTACTGCCTAACGCAGCTTATTTAAGTAGCAGTTGGTGGAAAAAAACAAAACCACCTGCATTACATTATTTCGCTTGGACAGAGCATGGATACTCAGTAAAAACTGTAGACCTAGGGAAGTCTGTTTTATTTCATAGTTCGGTTCTCGAGACAGATGAAATTATAGATGATGTAAATAATCACCAAGACATACTTATTATAAGAGAAGCAGAATTAGACGATGCCCGTGCATTTATTCGTTTGCAAGAAACTATTTTTTCGGAAACCGACTTTATGTTGTACGGCAAGTCTGATATTCAGATGACTGTACAGAGTATCCGTAAAGAAATGTCAGCATGGAAGAACACAGAAAACTCTAATTTACTTTTAGCGATTATGAATGGTCAGTTCGCTGGATATGTATTGTTTACAGGGGGACCGGCACCACGTGCTTTGCATCGAGCTTCTGTAGTAATCGGCGTCAAACAGGAATTCTCTAAAAAAGGAATTGCCTCATCCTTAATGGTCCACGGAGAAAAATGGGCAAAAGAAGTAGGAATATCCAAGCTTGAACTGTCTGTTATTAAAGAAAATATAGGTGCCCAAAAACTATATAAGAAGCTCGGTTTTGAAAAAGAGGGCGATCGTAAAAATGCACTAATTATAAATGGACATTTTGTAGATGAATATTATATGGGAAAACTCATCTAATACATATTAAAATACCGACCATTCCTGGTCGGCCACTGAAAAACTTACATTTTTTATAGCGTATTGGTTTTCAAAACAAAAAGAGGGCACTTTCCGTTCGATTTTGAACAGAAAATGCCTTCTTTCTTTGTCTATTTCTTTCGGGATCAGTGAGACAGATGAAACATCACAACGTACTCGAAGGGGCAATGATAGTTCATCGCTCACCCCGCGGAACGCGTCCGCCTGGAACGGAAAATCAACGGGTTCCATCTAAAAAAGCGAGTAAGTGAACAATATGTTGTTCACTTACTCGCTATAAAATCCTTTTAAGGACTTTTTCAGGGCCTCCATTTCTGGTCGGTATTTTTTCTTCTACTTGCGACTTGATGCATTCATGTTTTCCAAGCAGGTTCATCTCATTTTAGATACATATGGATTGTCCGTTTCCCAAAAACGATAGGGGTAGTGAACAGCTTCCCCACTGTTTTCTATACCAATTCTTGGACCAGTGGAAATGAACGACACTTCCCCGCCCTCTGCAATGTATAGAGGCTTTTTGGACCAATGTTTCCCATAGTATTCCATTGTGATTCCCATTGCTTTTGTTAATTTTCCTGGTCCATTTGTCCACTGCTTCATTGGTAGATTGTTTCGAAACTCTTTCATTATTTCTAAGCCTTCCACTGGCTCTACCGCACGTATTAATATTGCATTCGGAACGCCTTCTACTCCTGCTACAACGTTAATGAGTGTATGGGTATGCATTTGATAAGTGTATATAAGTCCTGCTTCACCAAACATCACTTCCGTACGTTTAGTTCTTCTATTTCCGAAGCTATGGGCTGCCCGATCTTCAGGTCCCATGTACGCCTCCGTTTCGACTATTTTTCCTATTAGCAACCCACTGTTGTGCTCATGCACAATATTTTTTCCAATCAAATTTCTCGCTAGTTCTAATGTTGGTTGATGAAAGAATGATGGATCAATTGGTTTCACTTTAAATAAACCCCATTTGCTTCGCTTCAAAAGTTAGTTCTTCTCTAAATTTCGGATGCGCTATTGATATGAGTTGCTTTGCTCGTTCAGAAATTGGTTTACCAAACATTTTTGCCACTCCATATTCTGTCACAATTGTATCTATATCGTTTTTGGACGTTGTAACGACTGATCCAGGTGCAAGGCTTAGTTTTATACGAGAGATTTCATCATTTTTTGCGGTAGATGTCATACATACAAAGCCTTTCCCTTCTTTTGCAAAACGTACGCCTCTTGCAAAGTCTGCTTGTCCTCCCGTAGAGGAATAATACTTTCCAGCAACCGTTTCTGATGCACACTGACCAAATAAATCAACTTCTGTTGTAGCATTAATAGAAACAATCCGTTCTTCCTTTGCAATTTCTCGGGGATCATTTACAATACTAACCGGCAAAAATTGAACAGCAGGATTATTATGCAAAAAATTATAAATTTTATTGGATCCATGTGCAAAGGTTGCGACTATCTTTCCTTTATTCGTAAACTTTTGGGTTCCGTCAATTGCACCAGCTTCCACAAGATCTACTATTCCATCTACGAACATTTCTGTATGAACGCCTAAATGTCTATGATCTTTCAGTAAACTTACTACTGCGTTAGGAATGGAACCGATTCCGATTTGCAACGTGTCACCATTTTGAATACTACCTGCTACATAAGAAGCGATTTTCATATCCTTTTCACCAATTGGAGGTGCAATATCTTCAAAAAGAGGACGGTCATTTTCTACAAAGCCAGCGATTTGGCTTATATGTATTTGATTTTCACCAAAAGTACGTGGCATATGTTTGTTTACTTCTAATAGAAAAGGTACCTTTCCAATAAATTCAGAAACGATGTCCGCTTGCGTTCCGAGTGAAAAGTATCCATATTCATCCATAGGAGAAGCAACTGCCATAATCATCGATAGATTGGTGGATTGTCTTAAAATCTTTGGCATTTCGTGAAAATGATTAGGCACTAGATCCACTAATCCTTGGTGAAACATTTTCCGAGTAGCACCACTTAAAAAATACGAAACATGCTTAAGCTTTCCTGGGAAAGCACCTTCCATATACTTTCTATGCTGAAGTGCGAGTAACTGGTGGATTTTCACATTCGTTAAAGCATCCGCATTATCTTCCAAAATATCGAGTAATTTATGTGGCTCACCATTGGTTAATGGGAGAATAATATCGGCATCCTTTTCAATTAATTCAATGATTTGCCTCTCCGATAGTTGTTTGTTTTTCATAGCTGTTCCTCCTACATTTATCTACTCGGGGCAGTATCAATAAAGGCTTTCACTTCCACCGGATTTCTTAATATACATATCTCAACGTTACTTGCTTCTCTTAATACTTTTAATATACCTGGGCGGACATCTTTTGGAAAACGCCATACCCACTCTGCAAACTCAAAATCTATTTTTTCTTCACAATCAGTTCCCATATCAGGACGTGTTTTACCTCTGTATTCCCATGCTCGCTTTATTACTCGATACGTACAAAGTAATCTGGGAAAATCTAAGAAGATAATTAAATCGGCGTATTTGGCTCTTAATTCTAATGTAGAATTAAAATTCCCATCGATGATCCACTCATCTTCCTCTAACTTCAACTTAATTTTTTCTTGAAACTCTGGCTTTGATGTAGGTACCCATCCGGGATTCCAAAATAGGGCATCCAGATGGACAAGTGGTAATTTCCATTGTTCAGCAAGCTTTTTTGATAAGGTTGATTTCCCCGCTCCACTAGAACCGATAATCAGTATTCGTTTATGACGCCGATTAACCATGACCTACACCTCCACATTTCCCATACTTTTATTTTACTATGTATGGGGAATGAAACAAAATAAAACCTGCTCCGTTAGAGGAACAGGTTTTATATCTAGTTAGTCTAATTCCACTTGTTTTGTCTCAGTGCCGAGGAATAGTACAGCTAAAACACCAATTACGATTGCTACACAGAATATACCAAAAATGAAACCAATCTCATATCCAGCAGTTACGAGCATCCCAACCAACAAAGGCCCTAAAATCCCACCAATACGTCCAACGGATGCTGCCATTCCGGATCCAGTTCCACGAATTACTGTAGGATACTGTTCTGGGGAATAAGCATACAAAGCACCCCAAGCTCCTAGGTTAAAGAATGAAAGAAACATACCCGAGACGATTAATGCAACCGTAGAATCAGCGGATCCAAAAACTAGTGCACTCGCTGCAGTTCCTAGTAAAAACGTAATCAATACAAATTTTCGACCTGCTTTTTCTATTAACCATGCTGCAATGAAATATCCAGGTAGTTGAGCGAGTGTCATTAATAATACATACTCAAAACTTTTTATCAAATCGAATCCCTTCATTACCATTACACTTGGTAACCATAAGAACATTCCGTAATACGAAAAGACAACCATAAACCAGACAATCCAAAGCATAAGTGTTCTTTTTGCATATTTCTTCGACCATACATCCTTCATGTTTTGCATAATCGATCTAGATTGTGTTTCATTCGATACGAAACGAGGAGAATCTGGTAACTTTATACGCAAATAAATTGCATAAAACGCTGGGAGCGCTGTGATGATTAAACCTATTCTCCAACCGTAATTTAAAATAATAAAATAAGATATTAGTGCCGATAAAAGCCAGCCTGCTGCCCAAAAACTTTCAAGTAATACTACAACTCGACCTCTCTCTTTAGCTTCTACACTTTCAGAAACGAGCGTGGATGCAACTGGTAATTCGCCTCCCAGTCCCATTCCAACAAAAAATCGAAGGATTAAAAATGCCGCTAAGGTTGTTGTGAGAGCAGATAATCCCCCTGCCACAGAGAATAAGACCAATGTGATCATAAATATTTTTTTACGTCCTACTTTATCTGCCAATACTCCAAATACCAAAGCACCGACTGCCATCCCTATTGAATTTATGCTTCCAATCCAGCCCATCTGACCAGGAGTCAAGCTCCATTCGGCAGCAAGCGCTGCAATAACAAAGGATAGAATTCCAACATCCATTGCATCAAACATCCAAGCTAGACCAGCAATGCCTAGTAATTTATTCTTTGAAAGTGGTTTACGTTCTTTAATTGTAGCCATTTCTCGCTCCTGTCTTTACACCTGTAATGTTTTTTGTTTACATGATAAGTATACGCATCTACTAGTAAACTTTCAATAGAAATTTTATCTTGTTTTTTAAGCTTTATTAAGGTAAAATGTCCTTTATACAAAGACATATGTTTATTCAAGAAGAACAGAGAGGCGGAACACAACATGGCTTGGCAAGGTTTAATAGAAGAATATAAAGAATTTTTACCTGTAACAGAAAGAACACCAAAATTAACATTACTCGAGGGAAATACTCCTCTTATTAAATTAAATAACTTGTCAATTGAACTAGGGATTGAACTTTACGGAAAAGTAGAGGGCGCAAATCCTACTGGTTCATTTAAAGATCGTGGAATGGTTTTCGCTGTTGCTAAAGCAATTGAAGATGGCAGTGAATGTGTTATTTGTGCATCTACAGGAAATACTTCAGCAGCTGCCTCGGCATACGCTGCTCGTGCAGGTATAAAATCGATCGTTGTCATCCCAAAAGGTAAAGTTGCTCTTGGTAAATTAGCTCAGGCTTGTATGTATGGAGCTAAAATTATTGAAATCGATGGAAACTTTGATGATGCACTTCAAATCGTTCGAAAAGTTAGCGAAACTTCTCCGGTTGCATTAGTTAATTCTGTAAACCCATATCGTTTAGAAGGGCAAAAAACTGCTGCTTTTGAAATTGTCGACGCTTTAGGTTCTTCTCCAGACTTTCTGTGTATTCCAGTTGGAAACGCTGGTAACATCAGTGCTTACTGGAAAGGCTTCAAAGAATATAACGAAGTAAAACAATCCGGCTTACCTAAAATGTTCGGTTTTGAAGCAGAAGGCTCCGCTGCAATCGTACAAGGTGCTCCAATTGCTAACCCAGAAACAGTTGCAACAGCGATTCGTATTGGAAACCCAGCAAGCTGGTCTTTAGCGGAAGCGGCTCGTGACGAATCTGGCGGTATTATTGATTCTGTCACAGATGAAGAAATTTTAAACGCCTATCAGTTAATCGCTAGTCGTGAAGGGATATTTGTAGAACCTGGATCTGCTGCATCTTTAGCTGGAGTAATTAAATCTGTGAAAAATGGAAAAATTGCTGCTGGTAGTAAAGTTGTTACTGTGTTTACAGGTAACGGTTTAAAAGATCCAGATACTGCAATGAGTGTGTCAACAGTTGATTTAGTTTCTTTAAAAAATGATGAAGATGAAATACGTCAATATATTGAGGGAGTATTATGAGTAAAAAATGGTCTATTTCAATACCTGCAAGTACAGCTAACTTAGGCCCTGGTTTTGATTCGATCGGAATAGCTTTAGATAAATATTTAAAAGTTGATGTGGAAGTTTCGGAGAATTGGAAGATTGATAATTTATCAGATAACCTTCCAGAGGTTCTATATCCACAAGATCATTTAATGGTGCAAGCTGCGCAAAAAACTGCCCAAATGCACGGGTTAGAATTACCCGCTTGCCATTTAGAAGTTAAAAGTGAAATTCCCCTTGCCCGGGGTATGGGTAGTAGCGCTTCAGCAATCGTCGCAGGAATTGAAGTCGCTAACCAAGTGCTCGACCTTCAGCTTACTTCACAAGACAAGCTAAAAGTAGCTACTTCTATGGAAGGTCATCCTGATAATGCTGCTGCATCTATTTACGGAGGCTTTACCATTTCATCAAGTGCTGAAAATGGAGAAATTCACGTGTTTCATACGGTTAATGTTGATGCTGCTTTTGTTTTATTCATTCCAAACTTTGAATTAAAAACAGAAAAAGCTAGAAATGCTTTACCTGAAACTTATTCTCGTAAAATCGCCGCACAAGCAAGTGCAGTATCCAATTTATTAATAGCAGCCCTTCTATCTCAATCGTTTGAACAAGCTGGTGTGTATATGGAAGAAGATTTATTCCACGAACCATATCGTCTAGACCTCATTTCAGAAAGTAGAGAGATTAAAATTGCTGCAAAAAAAGCTGGGGCATACGGAACTTGTATAAGTGGAGCTGGCCCTACCCTCCTGTCTTTAGTAGAAAGAGGCACAGAAGAAGAGTTTATCTCTAGGTTAAGTGGTATATTCCCGAACTTTCAGCTTGTACCAGTGTCAATTAATCGAACAGGAATTGTCGCATCAAAAAATAAAAAGGGCAGTGCCGTTCTCTCTTAAGAGAATTGCACTGCCTTTCGTTTGTCTTTCAGAAGTTTAGTTACTACATCATTAATACTAAACTTAACGCCATCACAAGCATTCCAGCTACAACTCCGTAAATAGAAGAGTGCGCTTCATCATATTTTCTTGCAGCCGGTAATAGTTCATCTAAAGAAATAAAAACCATGATTCCTGCAACTGCTGCAAAGACAACTCCAAATACTACTCCATTTAAGAATGGCAATAATATTAAAAACGCAACAATTGCACCCACAGGTTCTGCAAGTCCAGAAAGAAACGATAATTTGAATGCCTTTTTACGATTTCCGGTCGCATAATAAATAGGAACTGCAACAGCAATACCTTCTGGAATGTTGTGAATAGCTACCGCTATTGCTATAGCAATCCCTAAATTTGGATCCTGCAACGCAGAAGCAAATGTTGCTATACCCTCTGGAAAGTTGTGTATCCCAATAGCAAGCGCAGTAAACATTCCCATTTTCATTAGTTTTGTGTATTCGGCATTAGTTGGTGCCACATCCATATCTTCTACACTCTTCGCTTCATGTGGGTTGCCAAGACTAGGTAATAGACGGTCTATAATTGCAATAAAAATCATTCCACCAAAAAAACCAGCTATAGTCATCCAGTAACCATTCTTCTCACCTAGTTCTGCTACTAACGATACTTTTGCTTTCACAAATATTTCTACTAAAGATACATATATCATCACACCTGCTGAGAATCCTAACGCAACAGACAAAAATTTTGTATTTGTTCGAGAAGTTAACAAAGATAGCAAACTGCCTATTCCTGTTGCTAACCCCGCAAACAATGTAAGTAATAGTGCAAAAACAACATTGCCTTCCATTGTACCAACTTCTTTCTCCTCAATGATTAACCACTTTATTATACGCAATAAGTTTCCTTCGTGCAACTCTTTTCAATTAAAGAAAACATTAAAAAGCAGGCGCTTTATTAATAAACTCCCCAATTTTTATCCAATCCTTCTCCAATGCCTCCCGATGAGATGGTCGGTAAAATACTGCAGCTGGATGATACGTTGGCATAATAATATATTCTTCTTTTGACCATTTATACACACTTTCCTCAAGTGAAGCAAGGTGCTGCACGGGATGCTTAATGATTTGGCCATGTAACTCTGATATCCTTACTTCCTTACCTAGTAAGCGCTGAAGCCCTACATTTCCTAAAGTCACAATAACAACTGGTGAAATATTTTTTAATTCAAAATCGAGGAGTGGCGCGTGAGCTATAATTTCCTGCTGAGTAGGTGGCCTATTATACTTTTTTTCCGTTATTTCCCCATTTCTCATTTTCTTCTCTTTCCATTGAAATGGTCTACTTCTTACAGCACTTGTCATATACACATCATCTCTCGTCAGGTTGATACTGTTCAGTGATTTGGCTAATTCGTTTCCAGCTCTTCCTATGAACGGTATCCCTTGAATTGCTTCATTTTCTCCTGGTGCCTCTCCAATTAACATTATTGTAGGGTCTTTGGGACCTCTCCCTTTCACAAAACCTTCTACTGGGAAGCCTTCTATTCTTTTCATTCCAAGTTTGACTAGTTCATCTGGTAGCTCAAACATATACGTTATCCCTTCTAAAAAATCCTCTCCTATAAAGGAAAGGATTTTAGTCAATATTCTTATTGTAACTCCTGTTTCTCCATTCATACCATAAGGCAACTAATACAAACCATGTATACCCTACCATCCATCCAGCAAACACATCGGAAGCATAATGACGACTCTCTGCAACACGAGATAGGCCAATCATCATTGCAAGAAGAATCGCGCCAACCCATGTAAAAATTTTGATCTTATTATTTGCTTGATGAGCTGTCAATAAATAGGCAATGGTAAATATATAAAGTAAACCAACCATTGCATGACCAGAAGGAAAACTAAAGGTCTCTAATTGATGTGGAACATCTGGTCGTTCTCTTTGAATCCACTTTTTTAATAATTGATTCAAAACATTTCCTACACCTACTGAAAATAAAACAAAGAGCATACCTCTATAGTTTCTTGAATGTAGCCACAAATAGATTATTAATAGAAGCATGGCAAATAATATAAATTTCGTTTCCCCTATATAATGAAAATAAGTTATAAAATCATTTCCTGCAAGAAGATCGGACATTGTATAGTCTATTGATATAATTTCGTCCTTCGTAACTTTTAGAAATAACATAACAAAGCCTATCAATGTAACTAGTCCTAGTGGATAAAACCACTTCTTCACAAAATCCCCTCCTAACCATTACAAAAAGTATAAGCCAGATAATATGTTATGTACATCAAAATATAAGCAACTATTTGATTGAGCGATTCCACAAAAAAATCCACAAGGAACGAGCTCCTTGTGGATTACAAATTATTTACTTACTTTTACTTCATAAACATTTTGGCTGGATTCAATAATATAATCAGGTTTCGGCTTTCCGATATTCGCTTTGTGACCAGCAATATGCTCGGGGCTCTTTTCCCAATTCTTCCAGTCCTCTTCCGAAGACCAACCTACTACTACAAGAACTTCTTCTTCGCCTCGGCGAACTTTTTTCACTAGAACTTCTAACTTTTCAAAGCCCGGTTGCTTTTCAAGTTTTCCTTCTCCCTGAAAACGCTCCACCACACTAGACGAAAAACCTTCTTTTATGACCATACGTTTTATTTGATAAAACATATTATTTAATCGCCTCTAGGACAGCATCAATTTTTGCATTTTCTGATTCAATACCGCCACCTGATAAGTACCAAACCTCTGGATCTAAGTAAAATACTTTACCATTTTTAACAGCATTTGTTTTACTTACGATTTCATTTTCAATTGCCGCTTTTGTGCCAGACTCCCCTTCTGATGCTACTGCATCACGGTCCACTACAAATAAGATATCTGGATTTTGCTCTAACACATACTCATAAGAAACACTTTGACCATGTGTAGAAGCTTCTAAGTTTTCATCAACCGCTTTAAAACCATATACATCATGAACTACTCCAAAACGTGAACCAGGACCAAATGCACTTAATTCACCCTCAGATGCAAGTACTACTAAAGCCTTTTCTTCGATGCTTTTCGTTTTCTCTGCTAATTCTGCAATTTTAACGTCAATTGCTTCTAAAGCTGCAGTTGCTTCTGCTTCTTTACCAAATATTTTACCCGCTAACTCTGTATTAGCTTTGAATGAATTCATGTAGTCAGTATTATCAACTCCGACATAAACAGTAGGGGCAATTTTACTTAATTCTTCATAAGCGTCTGCTTGACGATTAGAGATAAAAATTACATCTGGATTCATCATACTAATTGCTTCAAAATCTGGTTCTTTTAAAGCTCCAGCATTTTTGTATGCAGCTTCATCTGCATATTTACTTAAGTATTTAGGTACATTGCTTTGTGACACTGCCGCAACGTCAACCTCTAGAGAATCTAATGTATCTAAGAAACCATAGTCAAATACAACAACTGTTTCAGGCTTTTTCTCTAGTGTTACTTCTTTATATCCTTCAGGTTGAGGAATAGTTAATGGAAAAACAGACGATGCTTCACTTGATCCTGTTGTTTTTTCTGAATTATTTTCTTTTGCAGTTGACGCATCTTCGTTTGAACCACATGCAGCAAGCAAAAGAACTAGCATTGCAAAAATCACAGCTAAGAATTTCTTGTTTTTCATATGTTAATATCTCCTTTTTCTTATGAATTAAAATAAACGCAAATACGGCAGCTATTCATTTCTTGAATCGGAATATCCATGTCATAAATCTCTTTTAATGCATCAGAGTTAATGATTTCATGAGTTGGACCATCTTTGATCACACGACCATCCTTCAATGCAACAATGTAGTCTGAATATACGGATGCAAAGTTAATATCATGCAATACGATGACAACCGTTTTGCCTAACTCTTCAACAAGCTTGCGAAGGATTTTCATAATTTGTACAGAATGCTTCATATCTAAATTATTTAACGGCTCATCTAGTAAAATGTACTCTGTATCTTGTGCAATAACCATTGCGATGAAAGCACGTTGACGTTGACCACCAGATAGTTCATCTAAATAGCTATCCTCGATATCAGCTAAATTCATGTACTCAATTGCTTGATCGATCATTTTCATGTCTTCCGTGTTTAAGCGTCCTTTAGAATAAGGAAAACGGCCAAATGACACTAATTCACGAATTGTTAAACGGACGTTCATATAGTTTGATTGTTTTAAAATGGATACGCGCTTTGAAAACTCATCGGATTTCCATTTACTCACATTTGATTTATCTAAAAGAACTTCACCTGTGTCTGCATCCAATAAGCGACTAACCATTGATAAAAGAGTTGATTTTCCAGCACCATTAGGTCCGATAAATGATGTGATTTTCCCTGACTGGATATTAACACTTACGTTATCCACTACTGGCTTTTTAGAAAAATACTTTGTTACTTCTTTTACTTGTATCATGATGTAGCTCGACTCTCCTTTAGTAATAAATAAATGAAGTAAATTCCTCCGAGAAAGTTAATTATAACGCTCAGTGTTGTATCAAAAGTAAAGACTCGTTCTACAATCCACTGGCCTCCAATTAGTGCAATTAAACTCATGATGCTTGCTCCGATAATTAGAACCGAATGCTTATATGTGTTAAAGAATTGGTATGATAAGTTTGCAACGATTAAACCAAAGAATGTTATAGGGCCTACTAGTGCTGTAGAAGTAGCTATTAAAACAGCTGATAATACAAGCATTTTTTTTACTATTTTGTCGTAATCCACTCCAAGGTTGATGGCATTATCACGTCCAAGCGACAATACGTCTAGTTCTCTAATCGTGCGCCAACCATATAGGATAACTAGGACGATAATAACCATCGCTAACCAAACTAAATCACTATTTACGTTGTTAAAACTTGCAAACATCTTATTTTGTAAACTTGTAAACTCATTAGGATCAATAAGTACTTGAAGAAACGTTGTAATACTTCCCAAAAATGTTCCCAGAATAATCCCTACAAGCAACAAGAAATAGATTGGGCGTTTCCCTGAGTTAAATAAAAAGCGATAAAGCAAAAGCGCGAAGCCAATCATTGCTAAAACAGAAATAAAGAAATTATAATTTTTGTTTATAACTAAAATTGACATAGACCCAAAGAAGTAATAAATACATGTCTGTACTAACATGTATAACGAATCCAGCCCCATTACACTTGGAGTTAAAATTCTATTATGTGTAATAGTTTGAAAAATTACCGTTGAATACGCAATCGCTACTCCAGTAAGTCCCATTGCCAATACCTTTATAGCTCGACGCGGCAATGCATAATCATAACTTCCATTTAACCCTTGAAATAAATAAAGTGCTATACAAACTAATGCTAAAGCTAGTAATAAAATCATTTTTGTTCTGTTACGCATATGCTTTCCCCCTAAACAGCAAGAATAGGAAGATCGCACTTCCGATTACACCGACTGTCATACTAATCGGGATTTCATAAGGGAAGATTAGTACCCTACCCAGAATGTCGCATATCAACAAGAAAATGACTCCTAGCAATGCAGTATGTGGTAATGTTTTTTCTAAATGATCTCCTTTAAAGATGGATACGATATTAGGGATGATTAATCCTAAAAAGGGAATCATTCCAACTGTCAAAACAACCGTAGTAGAGATCAAAGCGACTAGCACTAATCCTAAATTTAATACTCTTTTGTAAGAAAGACCGAGGTTTTTTGCAAAATCCTCCCCCATTCCTGCTACAGTAAAGCGGTTAGCGTAAATATAGGCAATAATAAGTACTGGTACACTTATGTAAAGTAATTCATATCTGCCTTTTAATATTAAGGAGAAGTCTCCTTGTAACCAGACAGTGATGTTTTGAATAATATTTGATTTGTATGCGAAAAACGTCGTAATAGAAGCTAAAATATTTCCAAACATCAGACCGACAAGCGGAACAAAAACTGCATCCTTAAATTTAATCCGATTCAGTATTTGCATGAATAGCAATGTAGCTGCTAGTGCAAATATAAATGCAAAAGAGATTTTTTGAATATACGTTGCATTAGTAAATACAAGCATCGAGATTAAAATACCTAAGCGAGTAGCATCAAGCGTACCTGCTGTTGTGGGTGATACAAATTTATTTCTACTAAGACTTTGCATAATTAAACCTGCGATACTCATTCCTGCTCCTGCGAGTATTATGGCAATCAGTCTAGGTATGCGACTAATGAGAAATATTTGTGTCTCCTCCGAAGTGATATCTAACAAATCCATTGGTGAGATTCTAGTAACACCAACAAAGAGAGATAAGAGAGAAAGTGCGACTAGTGCAATTATAAGATATCTTTTTTTCATAGCTATCCTCAACATTTCTATTTGTGAAAGGGCGATAGTGAAAATCATTATCATTTACTCACAGTTTTTATTATAGCACCCTGACATGACAAGTCAACGGTTAAATGAAAATGATTTTCAATTGATAATATACGTATATGCCAGATCATCCTATTTTATTTATATGAAGCAATTTCATAATTCAAATTTACATGAAAAAACACAAACAATATTATTGAATAGAGTATAGTTGATTTCCGCTATAGGCGGACGCTTTCCGCGGGGTGAGCGATAAGCCATCACCGCCGCTATGCGTCGCTTGTGATGGCTTATCTGTCTCACTCATCCCGCTGGAGTCGCCGCCTGTCACTCCAATCAACAAAGTGATATATGTTCGTTTGTATTAATGGCAAAGTACTATTTGGAATTAACTATAGTTAATTTCAAACGTGACGACAAAAGTATTTTTATAAACGGTTATGTTAAATAATAAATCTTCCTAATGAGGTTGCTTTATCCAATTAAAAGTAAAGATAGTGGATATCTATAAGGAATTGTTTATAAGACAAGGACCACCACGAAGACTCCTGTGGGAACAGCTTGAGCTGAAGACCCCGCAGTTGAGGGGAAGGCAATCTAAGTTCGCCGCATCCTGCTCCTTTGCAAAGCTCGTCGCAAAAGAACTTTTGCGGCAACGATTGCATGACCAACATCCTGTTGGCCTAGGAGGCTGAAGCCAAGCCCACGGAAAGCGAAGTGGTGGTCCTTGCCGAATTTAATATACAACTCTATGCACCCAGAATTGAGTTTGTCTACAGCCTGAAATTAACTCATAATTAATTTTACTATAAAAAATATATAAAACAAAAAGACTGCCTGTAATTGTCGCTTTTTCGCAACAATTAACGCAGTCTTTTTCGTTATTTTCAATATCTACTTGACGCCTCAATCATTCAGTTGAAGTTTAAATTTCTACAGCATTATCAATTACTTCTTGAGGAATAACAATTTCTTCTACTTGATTGAAATTTGAGAAGTCGGATTTCATATCTTGTTTCATATTCATTTTTTCTCCGTCAATTGTCATATCCATATCAAGAACCATATCTACTTTATTTGTTTGAAATGTTTCTTTATCAATATGAATTAAGTAGTTTACGGAATTAATAATCATATCCACTTCAACTTCTTCAGCACCAACCATGTTTTGGAGAGCCTCATCCACTTGTTCTTTTACTAACTCGGTGAATTTTTCACCAGACGCTTCTAAAGTAAGAATGTAGTTGTCGTTATCTTGCTCAAAGGTAAAGTCTTCTAAGTATCCTTCAATTTGTTTTAATTGATTAGATGGATTTGATTGATCTGTAGTGCTCATTATCTGATTCATCATCTCTTGAGGAAACTTCATCCATTGACCAGACTCTCCCTCATACATATAAAAAGCATCCTTCGTTATATAGCTCTCCATCTTCATTTCTTGACTTCCCATATTTTCATCGGTAGATTTCATAGATGTTGTTCCTGTTTGATGAATTTGTATTGGATCAATTATATAATCCATATCCATTAATGAATTAATGTCTAAATTTACATCTTGACCAGGTAATTGCATCGTTTGCTTCATATCAATTTTTGCTTTCACACTCTTTAATTCTTCTGAAACAGCCATTGACTTATCATATACTTCTTGTAGTGTTAACTCACTCTTCTTCGCAACTTCTTTATCATTTGCAGGGGCAGCTGTCTCATTACATGCTGCTAAACCTAATGTTAATGTGGCTACAGCTAAAAGTGTGGTCCATTTCTTCATATTGTTTATCTTCCCTTCCTATTGGTAATAACTTTACGAGGAAAGTTAAGGAAAGGTTTCATTTATTTTCTACTAGTTGACTCCACGCATATATCTCTGGATTAGTGGTGTAAGGAAGAACAGTACAAATCCTATTCCAAGCGCTACGGCACCGATTACTCCAAAGTAAAGAATTTCGTTATCCGGTGAATAAAATTTAACGACTTGTGCATTGATTGCTTGTGCAGAAGCACTTGTCATGAACCATAAACTCATCGTTTGTGCAGCAAAAGCAGTAGGTGCAAGTTTTGTAGTTGTAGACAGACCAACTGGTGATAATAATAATTCACCCAGAACAACTAATAAGAAACTCAATACAAGCCACCATGGACTAACAAGTGACTCTGTCCCATTAACATACGCAGGGATAATCATCACGATAAACGACAACCCACCAAATAAAAGGCCGTATGCGAATTTTTTCGGTGTAGACGGTTGTCGATCCCCTAGTTTTATCCAGAACCAAGCAAACACAGGCGCAAGTGCAATGATAAATAATGGATTCAATGATTGGAACCAAGCAGGAGAAATCTCAAATGAACCAATAGTTAAATCAACACGTTCGTCGGCATATTGTGCTAAAATACTTGATCCTTGTTCCTGTATCGCCCAAAACATCATCGCAGAGACAAATAACGGAATATATGCAAGTAATCTAGATTTTTCATCTGCAGTTGTTTTTCCACTTCTATACATAACGATGAAGTAAAGAGTTGGTATAACTATCCCTAAAACGGAAACAGTCATGGTAAATACATCGAATGTCATAATACCTTGTTGTATTAGAATATATCCAACGATTAACACTACTAATACTGCTATCCCAATTCGAGTTAATACTTTTACACGTTCATCTCTTCCCATTGGGTTTGGAGCATAGGAACCTGCTAGGCCTAAATACTTTTTCTTCGTAATTAAGAATACAATTAACCCAATTGCCATACCTATAGCTGCAATTCCAAATCCTAAGTGGAAATTATACTCTAGTCCAATTGTTCCGACAATTAAAGGTGCAATAAATGCTCCCATGTTAATACCCATATAGAAAATACTAAAGCCTGAGTCACGACGAGTATCAGTTTCTGAATATAAATCACCAACAATACTAGAAACATTCGGTTTTAATAAACCCGTACCAATAATGATTAAAGCCATTGAAATAAATAATGGTGTTGTACCACCAGGAAAAGAGAGTACTATATGTCCAAACATTATAAGGACTCCACCATAAAATACGGTTTTAGTAGTACCAAAAAGTCTGTCGGCAATCCAACCACCAATAATTCCTGACATATAAACTAACGAACCGTAGATAGCCATAATGGAGTTAGCCGTAGTACGATCCATCCCTAGTCCGCCTGCTGAGACTTCGTAGTACATATAATAAATTAATATTGCTCGCATTCCGTAGTAAGAAAAGCGCTCCCAAAACTCGGTAAAAAATAGAGACAATAACCCTTTTGGATGCCCAAAAAAGCCTTTCTGCGGTACGGACCGAACTATTTCTTCTTTTGTTGCCATGATTAATACCTCTCTTCCAATTTAGAAAACTCAAAGTGATTACTATAACGTTAAAAGTCGTACAGATGTCCGACCTTGTAATGTTGCTTATAAGAAACTTATTATAAACTTCCCTATTTTCATTGTCAAAAACATTTACTCATTTTGAATTCTGAAATTAATCTATATAATAGTCGTTATGACATAGGGGAGGAGTAGATTTCCGTGCTAAAAAAGTTTTTTGCCTTTTACAAACCACATAAACGATTATTCGTGATCGACTTTAGCAGTGCAGTGTTAGTAGCAATTTTAGAACTAGCATTTCCGGTGGCAGTTCAATGGTTTATCGATGACCTTTTACCGGGTGGAGATTGGAATATGATTGTACGAGTGAGTATTTTACTATTTTTCGTATATATAATAAGTACATTTCTTCATTTTATCGTAAGTTATTTAGGTCATAAACTCGGTATAAATATTGAAACGGATATGAGACAGAAATTATTTAACCATGTACAACGACAATCATTCCGTTTCTTTGATAATACAAAAACTGGGCATATTATGAGTCGCATTACAAATGACTTATTTGATATTGGAGAACTTGCCCATCATGGTCCCGAAGATTTATTTATCGCAATTATGACGTTGATCGGTGCTTTTGCAATTATGTTCAACATTAACCCAGAGCTCGCAGTTATTGCGATAGTTATGGTACCGTTTTTGTCTATTGTTGCTACATACGGAAATATTATGATGAATAAAGCATGGAAGAACATGTATGGCAAAATTGCAGACGTTAACGCTCGAGTTGAAGATAGTGTATCTGGTGTACGAGTAGTACAGTCGTTTACAAATGAAAACTTTGAAATTGCTCGCTTTAAAAAAGATAATGGGCAATTCCGAATAGCAAAACTCATTGCTTATAAGGTGATGGCTGGAACACATTCAAGCATCTATATGATGACCCGTCTTGTTACATTGGTCGTCTTAGTAGTAGGGGCATGGTTCACCTACAAGGGGATACTTTCTACCGGTGAACTCGTTAGTTTTGTTCTTTATGTTAATGTACTAATTAAACCAGTAGATAAAATTACCGCACTTTTGGAGCTATATCCAAAAGGAATGGCCGGATTTAAACGCTTTTTAGATCTTGTAGAGCAAGATCCTGAAGTTCAAGACCGACCGAATGCATTAAATGTATCTCATTTAAATGGGAACATTGAGTTTGAAAATGTTAGCTTTCAATATGATGAACATAAATCTGTGCTTGAGAATATTGATTTATCGGTAAAAGCAGGAGAAACCGTTGCGTTCGTTGGACCCTCTGGAGCAGGTAAAACTACTATTTGCTCGCTGATTCCTCGTTTTTACGATGTGAGTGAAGGTGCGATCTCCATTGATGGATTAAATATTAAAGATGTCACGATGCAATCTTTACGTTCCCAAATTGGTATCGTACAACAAGATGTATTCCTATTTACCGGTACGATTCGAGAGAATATTGCGTACGGCAAAAAAATTGCTGCGGAAGAAGAAATTCAGGATGCAGCGAGAAAAGCACATTTAGAAGACTTTATCAGCTCTCTTCCAGAAGGATATGATACACAAATCGGTGAGCGAGGGCTAAAACTATCAGGTGGACAAAAACAACGCCTAGCAATAGCTCGCATGTTCCTGAAAAACCCTCCAATCTTAATATTGGACGAGGCAACTTCTGCTCTTGATACGGAGACAGAAAAAATCATCCAAAAATCTTTAATGGAGCTCGCAGAAAATCGTACTACTCTTATTATTGCCCATCGACTTGCAACCATTCGTGATGCAGATCGCGTGATTGTAGTTACCGAAGACGGAATCGCAGAAGATGGTTCATACAGTGAATTAGTTGCACAAAATGGCATTTTTGCAAGATTGCATAATATACAGTTTCAGGAAGTTTAAAAGAGTTAAAAATAAAATACGACACGGATGTTCGCTTGCCGCTCGCTACGCATGAGCCTCCGCAGGTTGTGGGAGCTCATGCGTAGCTCGCACAGTCGCGAGGCGTATGACGTGGAGGGCAGTGAAAAATTATATAGAATTTGACTTTACTAAATCATGTCGTCCGATAAATAATAAAATCGTTGAAACGGCTCCCTTTCCGCGGGCGTTGCCTTAACCTCCTAGGCCAACACGATGTTGGTCATGCAATCGTTGCCGCAGGATGCGGCGAACTTAGATTGCCTTCCCCTCAACTGCGGGGTCTTCGGCTAACGCTATTCCCGCAGGAGTGTCGCCTTTTTCAACGATTTTCTATAAATTCTAATTGAAAAAATTTAAGTAATAAAAACTTGCTCTAATAATGTATGATGGTTTTCTAATTGAAAAGCAGAAAATAGTTAATTGAAGTGGAAGGCGGCGACTCCAGCCGGAATAGCATGCGCTGAAGACCCTGGACTGAGCGTAGCGAGAGAAGCGGCTGAAGCCATGCCGGTGGAACGCGTCCGCCTGGAAAGGAAATTAACGGGTCCAAAATAAAAATCGAGTATTTGAACAACTTGTTGTTCACAATCTCCTATGAAATCTCATAGAGGACTTTTTTAGTGCCCTAATGACATGGAGTAAGAGACAGCTAGATGGTCTAGAGCATACACCGGCTCATACGGGTGTGCTGCCAGCACGAATGCGCTTGCCGCACGCTACGCATCTTCATTGTTCAAATTAATAGTAAAAGGTTGCCCCATTAGTAGAAAAAAACTACTTAGGAGCAACCTTTTTTATTTATCACTGTTTATATTCAAACTCTTGAAATCTGTTATAGTCGGATTGCTTTAATTCAACTTTGATAAGCGTACCCTCTTCCTCATAAGAAGTAGACATAACAGAGGAATTTTCATTTAAATACGACACGATATCTCCTCGGTCAAATGGTACAAGTAGAGAGCATTGTACATAATTAGAAAAAATATGTTTTTTAATCAATTCAAGCAGCTCATCTAGACCCGTTCCATCTTTTGCAGAGATCCAAATATTATTGCCTGAAACATGTGGATATTTTAATTCTGCCAAGTCTGACTTATTGTATACATAAATAGTTGGCACGTCCTCTACCCCGACTGCTAGTAAAGTTTCATTTGTGACGTCCATCATATACCGATGTTCTTCATTAGAAACATCCACCACATGGAGAAGTAAATTTGAATTTCGCGCTTCTTCTAACGTTGAGCGGAAAGCTTTGACAAGATGATGAGGAAGCTTACTAACAAATCCTACAGTGTCTGTTAATAAAAACTCTTTTTGATCCTGCAATTTTATTTGCCGCACAGAAGTTTCTAATGTAGCAAAAAGCATATCCTTCTCAAATACTTGCTTTGATTCTTCTTGTCCAATTTTATGAAGGAGTTGATTCATAATAGTGGATTTACCAGCATTCGTATATCCAACTAGTGACACAACTGGAATGGCATTTTTCTTCCGTTGCTTTCTTTGCGTTTCTCTTTGGTCTTTTACTTGCTCTAATTCACGTTTTAGCTTTGCGATTTGATCCTCAATTTTACGTCTATCTAGCTCTAGTTTCGTTTCCCCAGCACCACGGTTTTTGAATCCACCGCCAGTACCTCCACCTTGTCTTCCTAATGATGCACGAAGCCCAACTAATCGTGGAAGCATATATTGGAGTTGGGCAAGCTCTACTTGCATTTGCGCCTCATTTGATTTAGCTCGACGTGCGAAAATATCCAATATGAGCATTGTACGGTCGATCACTTTACAGTCCAAATCTCTTTCTAAATTTCGAATTTGGGAAGGTGACAGCTCATCATTAAAAATTACGAGATTTGCTCCTGCTTCTTCATAGAAGTTTTTAATCTCTTCCACTTTTCCTGTACCGACATAATGAGATGATGTAACTCTATCCAAGTTTTGGGTTACTTCACCTACAACTTCCACATTTAATGCTTTAGCTAAGTTGTGTAATTCCTCTAACTCATATTCAAAATGCTCGTCATTTTGCAATTTAACTGCAACGACAATCGCTTTTTCTATTAATTCTTCCATACTAATTCCCCTTTTTAACAGAAACAATACTTCGCTTGCTCATAATAAATAGTCTTTTCCTCTCCAAGCCCATTTAAATAAACACAAGAAAGTCTTTCCTGTTCTTCTGCTTCCAACTTTTTAAAAACTAATTTTGTATTAGCTAGTAGTAATGTTTGTTCATCCTGTTCATTCATATCAAAGTATTTTTTCCATTTATCCATTACTTCCCTAGGATTACGTACATAAAACTCGCAAGTTGAAATAGTTAAATCTAAGTTACTATCCTCGACTGTTCCATCCTCTTTTAGTGAATGATATCGCTCTTCATCACTTTCCTCCCATTCAATGAAAAATGGAGTCGGTAAATCCTTACTTATTTCTTCCTTTATAAATAGCATTTTCCACTTACGAACCTTCCCACTTGTTGTTTTTCTTTCAGCTTGTAAAACTCCGGATGTTTCTATACCTTTCCGATCTAGTTGGTTACATAATTCGTCAATTTTATTAGTTCGAATACAAACTGTTCCAAAACCTGGCCGCACATTCAAATCATGGAGAAGTAGATTAATTAAAGGATGATTTGCGTTTACTGCAATTTCTTCATGTTCAAGTGCAAGCCATTCTATATAACTATTTTTTGTGTAAAGGAGCGCATTATACGTTCCCCAGTGAGTGTGTTGGCCTCCAACTACAGCGTGAAGTCCTTTTCCCTTCCAATCATCTGCTACCTCTGTTGGTTTTTTTGTTACAAAATGAACAATATGATCTAAATACATGATTGCACCTCAAATTCTATAAATTACCTTTGTAATAGTATACAACAAATAAAAAATGCATCGCTTATAAAAACGATGCTCAGATTGAAGACAAACTTGAATTTATTTTTATATAGGATAGATTAAGTTTTCCGAAGCTTTCCGCGGGCAGTCCGTGAGCCCACTCAACCCAATACGATGTTGGTCACGAAAGCCTTACCACAAGAAGTGGTGTTCATAGCATCCGCTTCCTTCCGCTGAATGATTCTTTTAATAATTACTATAATATAACTCCTGCAAAGTTTCCTCTCAATACTTCCTTTTCATTTTGGTTTTTGCATAAAAAAGAAGCAGCAATACCCGTTCTATTATCCTGCTTTTCGAATTGATCAATTATTACTTCACAAATTATTGTATCACCAGTAAATACTGGTCTAAAAAATTCAAAATTCATAGTACGTGCCAGTACGTTATTATCTCCACCCACTTTT
This sequence comes from Psychrobacillus mangrovi, assembly GCF_037104765.1. NCBI lineage: Bacteria > Bacillati > Bacillota > Bacilli > Caryophanales > Bacillaceae > Psychrobacillus > Psychrobacillus mangrovi. The sequence goes on from NZ_JBAWSY010000011.1 coordinate 100,292, forward strand.
GTTGGTAGAGTTGCAGTAAGTAATCCTTGAACGACAAGTCTCCCCTGTTCATCCGTGGTCAGGTGATGAATCCCTTCATCGCCTGAAACCTTAGTAAACAATTCAACATCCTCTACTGTGAAAGTCCGTTCAAATGTAATTATTTCTCCTACTTTCAATGACAATTTTATTCCTCCCTTTAAATTAGAACACAATCTTTTCATGTCTATTTCCCAGGAAATATGTCATTAATTGTGTTAAGCTTCAATCTTCTCTTTCGACATTTCTCTTAGTAGGAACTTTTGAATCTTACCAGAAGCTGTCATTGGGTATGCATCGATAAATTCCACGTACTTAGGTATTTTATGAAATGATATTTTACCTTTGCAGTACTCTTTTAATTCCTCAGAGGTTAGGCTCTCGCCAACCTTCAAAATTACCCAAGCCATTAGCTCTTCTCCGTATTTGGCATCAGGAACTCCTACTACTTGCACATCTTGAATAGCTGGATGCTGATATAAAAATTCTTCTACTTCTTTCGGATAAATATTTTCTCCGCCACGAATGACCATGTCTTTAATGCGGCCTGTAATATCGATGTAACCATCTTCATCCATTACTGCAATATCTCCTGTATGTAGCCAGCCATTCGAATCAATTGCAGATTTTGTCGCTTCTTCATTTTTATAATAGCCTTTCATAACGAGATAACCTCTAGTACACAGTTCCCCTGGTACTCCTGCAGGTGTATCTTCTCCAGTGACAGGGTCGATAATTTTAACCTCTACTCCAGGGTGGGCTTTCCCAACAGAGGATACCCGTTTTTCAATCGCATCATCTGTCTTCGTTTGTGTAATAACCGGGGAGGATTCTGTTTGTCCATAAGCAATCGTAATTTCGGAAGCACCCATATCTTCCATTACTTTTTTCATTACTTCGATTGGACATATTGAACCTGCCATGATACCCGTTCGTAATGTCGATAAATCAAAATGAGCAAAGTCAGGATGATTCAACTCTGCGATAAACATCGTTGGCACACCGTGCAAAGCTGTACACTTTTCATCCTGTACAAGTTGCAATACTTTTCCCGCCTCAAACTGTTCAACAATGACCATAGTTGTACCGTGTGTAACCGATGCAATTGTCCCCATTACACAGCCGAAGCAATGAAAGAATGGCACTGGTATACATAGACGGTCAGTCTCTGAAAGATGAATATAATCTCCAACAAGTTGACCATTGTTTACAACATTCTTATGAGAAAGCATAACTCCTTTAGGGAAGCCAGTTGTTCCAGATGTGTATTGAATATTGATTACATCTTCATTATGAGTTGCTTTCAATGCTTGCTCTAAAATTTCATCCGAAACACCTTCTGCATGAGCCAGTAACTCTGACCACGTATAGATTCCTGGATACTCATTCTCACTCATCACAATAATACGTTTAAAATGAGGCAACTTCGCTGATTGAATATTACCTTTTTCTGCGTTGTTTATTTCCGGACAAACTGTTCGCACAATATCTAAATAGGAAGTACCTTTAAAAGACTCACATAAAATTAGAGTAGTAGAATCTGATTGTTGTAGTAAATACTCTAGTTCTTTTTCTTGATAGTTCGTATTAACTGTAACAAGTACTGCTCCCATCTTACCTGTAGCAAACTGACTTAATAGCCACTCTCTTTTGTTGTCAGACCAGATTGCGACATTTTCCCCTTTTTGAATACCCATGCCAATAAACGCCTTCGCCAACTCGTCCGTTTCTTCATCGAATTCCTTATATGTTTTTCGAATACCATGCTCTGGATATACATATGCTTCTGTTTCAGGAAACTTTCTCGCTGCTTCTTTTACGATTTCCCCTACCGTTTTTTCATTTAACAAACAAATCTCCCCTTTGATTGTTTATATGTAATATCATTTTATCATAAAATTCTGACGAAATAGTAGTCTTAACAATTTTACAAGTTTACTTGACAGAACGCTGAAAAATGGTAAAATCCTTAATGACTTTAGTGGTTGAAAGCGTTGAATCACGAAAGTGAAATATATAAGAGTAATTGTCTTAGTAGTTTGCATGTATACAGAAAATAGAGACTGAACGGTTGGTGAAAGTTCAGGTAGGATGACAGATGAATTACAGCAATATTTAAAGCTCTTTACAAATGAAGTGGTTGAGCATTTATGGTCAACAAATAGGGTGGTACCGCGGATATTCCTTCGTCCCTAACAAATTGGGATTAGAAGGTTTTTTAATTCCTTATTATTACTCACCTAGGAGGATTTACAATGTTTCGTATTCAATCGAAGATTACTCCATCATTTTTGGAGTCAGTACTTCTTACTTTATCAATTATCTCTATAATGGGAGTTTTCATTATAAAATTTGATGCTGTTCCACATATGCCTGTTTTACTTGCTATTCTTTTACTTATTACATACGGACTCTTTAAAAAAGTACCTTACAAACAATTAGAAGATGGACTTGTGGAAGGTTCAAAGGCGGGACTGGGAGCAATTTTTATCTTTTTCTTTATTGGAATATTAATTAGTAGCTGGATGATAGGCGGAACCATCCCAACACTTATCTACCTTGGTTTTCAGTTCATTTCACCTCATTTTTTCTATGCCATCGTATTTATCATTACATGTATAATCGGTTTGTCTATCGGAAGCTCCCTAACTACAGTTGCAACGGTTGGAGTTGCCTTTATTGGTATGGCGGGTGCGATGGATATTTCTTTAGCTATTACAGCTGGCGCAATTGTCTCGGGTGCATTTTTTGGAGATAAAATGTCTCCGTTATCAGATACTACAAATCTAGCGTCTGCAATTGTTCATGTCGATTTATTCGAGCATATAAAGAATATGGGATGGACAACAATTCCAGCATTTTTTATTTCGCTCGTAGTGTACTGTATTTTATCACCTAGCAAAGATCTTCAAAATTTAGAGGAGATATCAGTCTTTCAAGAAGGTCTCCTTCAAACTGGTATGATTCATTGGTACACATTATTACCACTTGTTTTACTAATTGTACTTTCCATAAAGAAGGTTCCAGCTGTATTATCTCTTGCCCTAACTTCTATTACAGCGATTATTGTTTCTTACTTTCATTTACACCTTACCGTGGGAGAAATATTAAACATATTATTTAGTGGCTATACTTCTCAAACAGGTATCGAAGTAATAGATTCCCTTCTTTCAAGAGGAGGTATGAATAGCATGATGTTCACTATAGGGCTTGTCTTACTTGCCTTAAGTATGGGTGGACTTCTATTTACTCTAGGTATCGTTCAAAGTTTATTAATGAAAGTAGAGAGTTTATTAAAAAGTGTAGGATCTGTCATATCTGCTGCTGCTTTTACCGCAATCGGAGTAAACACTTTAATCGGAGAACAGTACTTATCAATTTTATTGACTGGAGATGCATTCCAAGCTCAATTTCAAAAGGTCGGTTTAGCAAATAAAAACTTGGCGAGAGTAATGGAAGATGCAGGTACCGTCGTTAATCCTCTTGTTCCATGGAGTGTGTGCGGTATATTTATCACAAATGTGTTAGCAGTCTCCACTATCGACTATTTGCCATTCGCATTTTTCTGCTTACTTTGCCCGATATTAACTATAATATTTGGACTTACAGGTAAAACACTTACTTATATAAAAGAAAATTCCCTTCAGGACTGAAGGGAATTTCTTTTATATTCCAACTAGCATTGCCAATATTCCAACTAAACTAGAGTTAGCATAAAAAGTGGACATGTTAAAACACGACCCTCATACTAAAAGTAAATTAAGGGAGCGTGTGTAGGATGGCTGTATTATCAAGAGAAATGCGAGAATATCTAGTGAAATTAGTTGTAGAAGACGGAAGAAAAGCTTCCGAATTGGCATATGAGTATGGAGTAAAACCAGAAAGAATACGTGATTGGGTTAGAGTTTACAAACAGAAACAAGCCCTATTGAGTGACGGTGAGC